>CAZZIL010000258.1:0-9558 GCA_964654265.1 uncultured Gammaproteobacteria bacterium
CACCTGGACCGTTGCCCAGACGAAGTCCACCTCCACCTCCATGTGACCCGGGGAGCCTTCGCGAACCCGCACCTCGCACTCCTCGTCAAGGAACTTGAGTCCCACCATCCAGTTCGATGGGTCGGGCACCGCGACTCGCCCGGTGTACACACCCTCCTTCATCGCCCATGACGGCTCACCACCCACCGACGCGCCCGGCACCAAGAGCGCGGCGCACGCCGCCGCGCCCGCAACGACGAGGCGACACGAGAGACTGCGATGCAACACGACCATGCCCTGATCCCCTAGGGGCATTATGCCGGACCGGGGGCGGTTTGTCGCGCGGGAACGCGTGCCACGAAGTCACTCATGCTCGATCACGCACTCCTGAACGAACTCGCCGAACCCCAGGAAGGCCTGGTGCGGTCTCCCGTCCGCGTCGCGCCCGGTGTGGGTCGCCAGCATCACCTCGCCGCGCTGGCTCAGCCGGACCACCACGGCCTGACGCTCATCGAGAGCCGCCCAGTACGTTCCATCGTCCTCTGCCTGAAGAGGGAGCGGCCCCTCCTCCGCGAGGAAGCTGACCGCCGCCTCCGCGCGGCCGTCCGCCTGGCGGGTGATCGTGACCGTGCACGGCTCGTCGGTCATGGTGCCACCGATGCCGAGGGCCGCGGTGCTCGGGATGAGGACCTTCCCGATGTACTCTCCCTCCCGGATCGCGACAGGCTCGTCCGCCAACGCAACATGCGCGGTGAGCAAGCACAACACCCACGCCCGTTGCCCGAGACGTCCTCCCGGAAACCAACTTCCCCGCATACGCTTGACGGCGCAACCCATGGCCCGTCTATCATACCCACACGAGCCGGCACGCGCCCCGTGGTATGCTCCCGCCCCTGTCGCGAACACACCGGGAGGCAGTACCGAACGAACAGGAACAGCATGAGCCAGGTCCACTACGCGCACAGCCCAAGGCCCACAGACCCCGACAAGAAGCACCGGCTGGCAGAGCACCTGATCGACACCGGCGAGCGAGCGGCCGCCTTTCTGGAGAGTGTCGGTTGTGCCGACTACGGCAGGGCCGCAGGACTCCTGCACGATCTCGGCAAGTACACCCGGGAGTTCCAGTCGCGCCTCGACGGGCAGGGATCCCGGGTCGACCACTCGACCGCCGGGGCCAAGATCGCATGCGACCGCTACCCCCACCCGATCGGGAAAATCCTGGCCTACTGCGTTGCCGGCCATCACGCGGGGCTTGCCAACGGGGCGAGCGGCATGAGAGTCTCCTCCCTGATCGACCGCCTCCGGCGGGACATCCCACAGCCCGACCCGGTGTGGAAACGGGAGATCGCACTCCCTGACCTGGCACCCCCGCCACTCACGACGAGGAACCGCGACACCGCGGGGTTCTGCGCGGCCTTCCTGATTCGCATGGTCTTCTCCGCCCTTGTCGATGCGGACTACCTCGACACCGAGGCGTGGTTCGCCGAGCCGGGCGAGAAGTCGCCCCGGCTCGCCCCGCACCCGTCGCTTGCCGAGCTGCAGGAGAGGCTTGACCGGCACCTTCGGGACCTGTCGGCCAACGCCCCGCCCGGCGAGGTGAACACCCTGCGGCAGGAAGTCCTGGCCCACGCGCGCGAAAAGGCGCTGGAGGCGCCGGGGCAGTTCACCATGACCGTGCCTACCGGGGGCGGGAAGACCTTGGCCTCGCTCGCGTTCGCCTTGCGCCACGCGGTCCGCCACGGACTCGACCGGGTCATTTACGTCATCCCGTTCACGAGCATCGTCGAGCAAACGGCGTCCGTGTTCCGGGAAGCACTGGGGGAGGACAGCGGGGCGGGTTTCGTCCTTGAGCACCACAGCGCCTTCACGGAGACCGAGGAGACCCGGGACCGGGAGCGGCAAGCCATGGGCAAGCTCCGGCTTGCGATGGAGAACTGGGACGTCCCGATCGTTGTCACGACGGCGGTCCAGTTCTTCGAGAGCCTGTTCGCCAACCGACCGGCGAGGTGCCGCAAGCTGCACAACATCGCGAACAGCGTCGTCATCCTCGACGAGGCGCAGACGCTCCCCCTGAGACTCCTGATGCCTTGCGTGACCGCGCTTGACGAGCTTTCCCGCAACTGGCGGGCCAGCATACTGCTCTGCACCGCCACCCAACCGGCCCTGTCGGAGTCGGACGGTTTCCCGAGGGGGTTCGACGGTCTGAGGGAGATCGCCCCGGATCCGGGGCGCCTCTACACGTCCCTTCGGCGCACCCGGCTCCAACAGCACGCAGAGCCGATCGACGACACCCGACTGGCCGGGCACTTGCGCGAGTCCCCGCAGGTCCTGTGCATCGTGAACACCCGCCGGCACGCGCGCGAGCTCTACGAGGCGATGGGCGACACAGAGGGCGCCGCGCACCTCACCACGACCATGTGCCCGCTCCACCGGCGCGACGCGTTGCAATCCCTGCGGAAGGACCTGGCGGCCGGCAAGCCGGTGCGGCTGATCGCAACCTCGCTGGTCGAGGCCGGGGTCGATGTCGACTTCCCCGTGGTCTGGCGTGCCGAGGCGGGGCTGGAATCGATCGTCCAAGCTGCCGGCCGGTGCAACCGCGAAGGCAAGCGACCCCGCGGCGACATCCACGTGTTCACGCCCGAGGCGGCCGAGGGTCGCAAGGCGCCCCCCGAGGTCCGGCAGTTCGCCGACGTCGCCCGCGGCGTGCTCCGCGGGCATGACGACCCACTGTCGCTGGAGGCGATCCGCGACTACTTCCACCGCCTCTACTGGGTCAAGGAGAACGAGCTGGACGCCAAGGGAATCCTCGACATGCTGCGGGAGCAGAGGAGCAGCCTCGACTTCCCCTTCGAGACGATCGCGCGGGAGTTCCAGGTGATCGAGTCCGGCATGCTCCCGGTGATCGTCCCTTACCGCGGGGCCGCCGAGCCCGGTCGCCCAGTGGAGCAGCTGCTGGCTGAGCTAGAGGACGGCGGCAGAGCGGGCGGGATCAACCGAGACCTGCAACCGTACGTGGTGCAGGTCCCGCCGAAGGTGCGAGCCGCCCTGATCCGCGCTGGCGCGGCCCAAGTCGTCCAGCCCGACCTCTACGGCGACCAGTTTGTCCGCCTCGCCAACCGCGACCTCTATCGGTCGGACATCGGGCTGACGTGGGACGACCCCACCTTTCTCGCCGCAGAGTCTCAAGTGCATTGATTTTTCCCGGAAGTGTGGTATAGTCCCGCCCTCATGCTCGGAGCATTGGTCACTGGCACCGTGTCTGGTAATCCCCGGCCCTCGGACCGAGGGGTCGCGCGCCCGCGGCACCCGGCACTTGCGAAGCGCCGCCCGGTCGGGGCCGCCGACCGCGTCCCCCAAACCCGGAGCGTGAGATGACGTACGGGGTGCGACTGCACGTCTGGGGAGATCACGCCTGCTTCACCCGGCCGGAGATGAAGGTCGAGCGAGTGTCGTACGACGTGATGACGCCCTCCGCGGCGAGGGGGCTGTTGGAGGCGATCCACTGGAAGCCCGCGATCCGGTGGATCGTTGACCGCATCCATGTGTTGCGGCCGGTCCGCTTCGAGACGTTCCGCCGCAACGAGGTTGGCCACAAGGCCTCCATGGGCAACGCCCGGAAAGCGATGAAGGACGGCACGACCAAGGGTCTTCACGCGATCGTCGGGGAAGACCGGCAGCAACGGGCGACGCTGTTGTTGCGGGACGTGGCCTACCTGATCGAGGCGCACTTCGTGCTGACCAAGGCGGCCCACGCGGACGACACCGAGGCAAAGCACCTCTCCATGTTCAACCGGCGGGCCGAGAAGGGGCAGTGCTTCCACCGGCCGTACCTCGGGGTTCGGGAGTTCCCCGCGCACTTCGAGCTGGTCTCCGGAGAGACGCCTCAACCGGCGCTTCCCGCCGACCAGCGGGACCGCGACCTGGGCTGGATGCTGTACGACATCGACCGCCAAGGAGACACCCCGACACCCCTCTTCTTCCGCGCCAAGCTGAAGGGGGGCGTGCTGGACGTCCCGCGCCCGGATGCCGAGGAGATAACGGCATGACCATCCTTCACGCCCTCGACCAACACTACGACCGCCTTGCCTCGGCGGGCAAGGTCCCGCCGTACGGGTTCTCGACGGAGAAGATCTCCCACGCCATTGTGCTCTCCCACGAGGGGGCTGTCACCGACGTGCAGTCCCTGCTGGACACATCAGGCAAGAAGCCCCGACCCTCGCTGAGGCCGGTGCCCCAAGCCCGGAAGCGCACCTCCGGCATCGCCCCCAACTTCCTTTGGGACAAGACCGCCTACACCTTGGGGATGAAGAGCGGCGCCGACAAGAAAACACCGACCCCCGCCCCGGATGAGCACGAGGCGTTCCGTGCGTTCCATGTGCGGGTGCTCGACGGCACGGACGACGAGGGGTTGCTGGCGTTCCTGGCCTTCCTCGACAACTGGAGCGCCGACCGGTTCGCCTCGCTTCCGCACGCCGAGGACCTGCTTGACTCGAACGTGGTGTTCCAGCTGGACGGGGAAGAAGAGTTCCTCCACGATCGCCCCGCGGCGAGAGCCGCCTGGGAGAGGCAGCTGTCCCAGGAGGACGGGGACAAAGAGGTTGGCCGATGCCTTGTCACCGGCGAACGCGCGCCCATCGCGGCCGTGCACCCCGCGATCAAGGGAGTCCGGGGGGCGCAGTCGTCGGGCGCATCCATCGTCTCCTTCAACCTTGAGGCCTTCCAGTCCCTCGGGAAATCCCAGGGCAACAACTCCCCCGTCTCCGTGAAGGCGGCACACAGCTACACATCGGCGCTGAACACCCTTCTGGCCGACAGGCGGCGGAACGTCCCTGTCGGCGACACGACCACGGTCTTTTGGGCCAGGTCAAGCGGGAGCGAGGCCGAGGCCGAGGCCGCGGAGGATCTCTTTGCGGCGTTGTTCACCAGCCCGACCAGCGAGGAGAGCGAGGCCAAGCTGAACGAGACCCTCCGGGAAATCGCCCGGGGGAAGCTGCCCCCGGAAATCAAGGGGGACACCTTCTTCCACTTGCTTGGGCTGGCGCCCAACGCCTCCCGGCTGTCCATCCGGTACTGGTACACGGACAGCATCGAGGCGATCAGGCAGAAGCTCGTGACCCACTGGGAGGACCTCCAGATCGAGCCGGACCCTTGGAAGTCAGTGGCTCCCCCCGTCAGCACGCTGTTGCGCGAGACGGCCGCCCTGGGGAAGTTCGACAACATCCCCCCGACCTTGGGCGGGGAGCTGATGCGAGCAATCCTCACCGGCGGACCCTATCCCCGCTCGTTCCTGTCCGCCGTCATCACCCGGATTCGGGCCGACAAGCGGGTCAACGGGCAACGGGCGGCCATCTGCAAGGCCTGCCTCTCCCGCAACCATCGCCTGAAGAGACCCGGGACGTGCGTCGTCCCCGTCGCCCTCGACGACGAAGACACCCACCCGGCATATCTCTTGGGGCGGTTGTTTGCCGCGTACGCGGGCATTCAGCGCGCCGCCCTGGGCGAGGACATGCTCACGGACCGCTACTTCAGTGCGGCAGCCGCGACCCCCTCCCTGGTCTTCCCCTTGCTGGAGCGCGGATCCGCGCACCATCTGGCGGTTCTGCGCAAGGATCGCAAGAACCCTTGGCACGAGCGCACGCTGGATTCGATCCACGCAGGCCTGGGCTCCTCCCTTCCCCGACACCTGCAGCTTGAGGACCAAGGCCGCTTCGTTGTCGGCTACTACCACCAGAGGTGGGCCAAGCGCTCTGCGCCGAGCGCCGGGAGCAACGGCGCCGGTGTCCCGGTGGTTGACGAGGGGGGCGGGTCATGAGCGCGCCTCACCGCACATCAGTCCCTTGTGCGCGGGTCTCCCTGCCGCAGGATCCCGTGGCGGCAGGGTCTGCCACGCTCCCAAATCCCCACCCGCACCCTGCTGGACCAACGAAACGGAGGGCCTTCCCATGAGCCTCAACCCTGAAGAAGCCAACCCGGCCTACCGCTTGGGGCGCCTGTTCGCCGTCTATGAGCGGATCCAGCGCGCCGCCTTGGGTGGGGTCAACGCCACCATCAAGGATCGCTTCTTTGGCGCGGCGTCCGCCACGCCCGCCTCTGTCTTCCCCGTGCTGGTGCGGAACTCGGAGCACCACCTGTCGACCATCCGCAAAACGGGGAGGGGCGGCCTTGCCACCTGGTTCGAGCGCGAGATTGACGCGATACTGGACGGCTTGGGCACAACCTTTCCGCGCCAGCTGCGCCTCGAGGAGCAGGGGCGCTTCGCGCTGGGCTACCACCACCAGCGCATCAGGAAGACCGACTCCCCCGAGGAGTCGGACGAGACAACCACCCCCAACGAGGAGGACTGAGCCATGAGCGCCATTCAGAACCGATACGACGCCGTCTTTCTGTACGACGTCACCAACGGGAACCCGAACGGGGACCCCGACGCCGGGAACCTGCCGCGGCTGGACCCCGAGACCAACCAGGGGATCGTGTCCGACGTGTGCCTCAAGAGGAAGGTGCGCAACTTCGTCTCGCTGACCAAGGCGGGCGCGCCCGGCTACGAGATTTTCGTCACCGAGCGGGCCATCCTCGAACTGAAGCAGGCCAAGGCGTGGGATGCGGTGCTCCCCGACACCGACAAGAAGGATCGGGGCAAGCTTCCCAAGGACGAGGAGGACGCACGGAAGGTCACGAACTGGATGTGCGCGAACTTCTTTGATGTCCGCACGTTCGGGGCGGTGATGTCAACGAAGGCGGCGAACTGCGGCCAAGTGCGCGGCCCGGTGCAGTTCGCGTTCTCGAGGTCCGTTGAGCCGATCATGCCCCTTGAGATCTCGATCACCCGCATGGCGGCCACCACCGAGAAGGACGCCGAGGGCAAGGGGGACATCCGCACCATGGGCCGCAAGCACATTGTCCCGTACGGACTCTACCGCGCGCACGTCTACGTCTCGGCCTGCCTTGCGGGCGAGACTCCGGGGCACGGCACGGGGTTCTCGGAGGAGGATCTCGAGCTGCTTTGGAACGCCCTCGCGCAGATGTTCGACCACGACCGCTCCGCGGCACGGGGCGAGATGTCCGCCCAACGCCTGATCATCTTCCGCCACGACAGCGCCTTGGGCAACGCCCCGGCGCACAAGCTGCTCGACCGCGTCACGATAAGGCGTGCCGCGAACGGCAAGGAGCACGACCTCGGCTCGGAGGGCGCGTCCGGGTTGCCGCCCGCGCGGGCCTTCCGCGACTACGCGGTCCACGTTGACCGGGAAAACCTGCCCAGCGGGGTGGAGATCATCGACCGGATCTGATCCGCGATGGACTCGCCTGCCGCGGGGACGGTCCCCGAGGCGGACTTGGTCCCGATCTCAGCCCTCCAGCACATGCTCTACTGCGACCGGCAGTGCGCGCTGATTCACATCGAGCAGCAGTGGGTCGAGAACCGCTTCACCGCGGAGGGCCGAATCCTGCACAAGACCGCAGACGGGGGCGCCCAAGAGACCCGGAAGGATGTGCGCATTGAGCGGAGTGTCGCCCTTCACTCGCTTCGCTTGGGCCTGACGGGCATCGCGGACGTCGTCGAGGTCCACGGGGCTGCCCGCATCCCCTATCCGGTCGAGTACAAGCGAGGCAGACCCAAGGCCCATCGTGCCGACGAGGTGCAGCTGTGCGCGCAGGCCATGTGCCTGGAGGAGATGACCGGAGTGCCGGTGCCGAGAGGGGCGCTGTATTACGGTCGAAACCGGCGGCGGCAGGAGATCGAGTTCGACTTCGCCCTGCGGTCACTCACGGAAAAAATCGCCGGAGAGACGCGCCGCATGATCAAGAGCGGGATCACCCCGCCTCCCGCGTACACTCCCGAGAAGTGCGACGCGTGCTCGCTGATCGATGTGTGCCAGCCGCAAAGCCCCCGAAGGCCCGGGACGGTCGCGCACTGGCTGGCCCAGGCGATCGAGAGCTGATCCCCGCCCATGCGCCACCACCTGAACACCCTCTACGTCACGACCGAGGGCGCGTGGCTGTCCAAGGACGGCGAAAACGTGGTCATCAAGGTGGAGGGGAACGAGCAAGGGCGCATTCCCATCCACCTGCTCGGGAGCCTGGTCTGCTTCGGGAGTGTCGGGGTCTCCCCTCCCCTGTTGGGACACTGCGCCCAAAAAGGTGTCCGCGTCTCCTTCCTGAGCAGGAACGGCCGGTTCCTCGCGCGAGTCGAGGGGCCGACCTCCGGGAACGTGCTGCTCCGGCGGCACCAGTACCGGATCACAGACGACCCCGATGCAACGGCATCCTTGGTCCGCAGCCTGGTAACAGGAAAGATCATCAACCAGCGCACTGTGGTCCGGCGTGTCCTCCGGGACCATGGGAAAACCCTCGCCCCACAGGCCCGGTCACGCTTGGAAGGCTGTGAGCAACGCCTGCAAAGCGCGGCCCGCCACGCGCTCAGGCCGCAAAACACCGACATGCTGCGAGGAGTCGAGGGAGATGCGGCACGGGCGTACTACGGCGTGTTCGGCGACCTCGTGCGATCAGAGGAGCCAGCCTTTCGGTTCACTCGCCGGTCAAGGCGTCCCCCTCTCGATCCGATGAACGCCCTGCTGTCGTTCATCTACACCCTCCTGGTCCACGACTGCCGATCCGCCATCGAGACCGTGGGCCTTGACCCCGCAGTCGGCTTCCTGCACCGGGAAAGGCCAGGACGCCCCAGTCTCGCGCTGGATCTCATGGAGGAGTTGCGGCCCGTGCTGGCAGACCGCGTCGCGCTTTCGCTGGTGAACCGGCGGCAGCTCACCGCACGCGACTTTCGCACGGTGATCAGCGGCGCCGTTCTTCTCCGCGACAGCGCACGGAAGACCGTGCTTGTCACCTACCAAGAACGGAAAAAAGACGAGATCATCCACCCCTTCCTCAAGGAAAAGACCACCATGGGACTGATCGCCTTTCTTCAGGCGACGTTGCTCGTGCGCAACCTGAGAGGGGACCTCGATGGCTATCCCGCCTTCATTTGGAGGTGACGCCGTGCTGATGCTCGTCACATACGATGTCGCGACCGGCGATGCGGCCGGACAGCAGAGACTGAGGCGAGTCGCCCGGATTTGCCAAGACTTCGGGCAGCGGGTGCAGTACTCTGTGTTCGAATGCCACGTTGACGCGACCCAGTGGGCGAACCTGAGAGCCAAGCTCATTGCGGAGATCTGCCCCGCCTCGGACAGCCTGCGGTTTTATCGGTTGGGAAACAACTGGCGACCTCGGGTAGAGCATGTCGGCGACAAGCCCGGATACGATCCGGAGGGACCGCTCGTATATTAGCTTGCGAACCGCAAGCGCCCACGAAATCCCCAAGGATCCGCATTTCCGCAAGATTCTGTTTTCGTTGCTACAATTTGCCTGCTGCGTTGTGTTGGGCTCTGCACCGCCTAGTGTGGTGCGTGTTCGCAAAAACCCGGCGGCACCGCGCTTTTTAACAATAGAATAACGATTTGGCGTCGCCCCCCCCCACGGGGGGCGCGGGTTGAAACGTCCCGGCCGCGGCCGTGGAGAGGCGCACGGGAGAGTCGCCCCCCCCCACGGGGGGCGCGGGTTGAAACCATGCGGCCGATACTACCC
>CAZZIL010000259.1:0-4467 GCA_964654265.1 uncultured Gammaproteobacteria bacterium
CCGGCGAGGACCACAAACAGCGGGAGCCGCTCGTTGACGCAGTCCTGGGCAACCTCCAGCAAGACCTTCCCGAGTCCGACCGGCATCTCGTGCGCCTCATCGACCATCAGCAACAGCTGCTCGTCGATGCACCTGCGCAGCGCGATCCCGGCGGCCGGCTCATCAGGGTCGTCAAGATCCACCCCCGCGCCGAAACCGCCGATGTTCGCCTTCGCCCTCTTGACCTTCGGGCGGGCCTTCGCCATCTCGGCCGCCAGCAGCCTTGGCAGTGTGACCGAGCCGCCGACCATCTCGCTCGGCTTGAGCGCAATGACGCGCACGCCCGCGGCTTTCGCATCCTCGCGAAGCTCGCCGAGCAGGGTTGTCTTCCCGTTGCCGCGCGGGCCGTAGAGGACGACCATGTCCCCGCCGTCCTTGTCCTTGATGTCCTCCAGCCTGTCAGCCAAGTACGCGGCGGCCTTCTCGTGCCCGACCCGGTGCGGGGGAAGCGCCCCCGCATCGGGCCGGAAGGGATTGTCGGGGGACGGCTCCATGCCTGAATGATACACCCGTTGGCCGACCGGGCGGCACGGCCCGAGTCCGGGCACAAGGGGAGCCGCCGGAACACAAGGCGTCACGACATCAGAGCCGCGCCTGACCCGGGGGGGCGAGGGGTGCCAGGCTACGCTGCCGACAGCAGACGGCGGTCATCGACGGTCGGACCCCGAACGCACAGGCAACGGTGGCGGACCGCCGCCGCAAGAGTCTGCCACCGTTGTCGCACGGTCGCGACTGGCGCGACCGGGTCGCACCGCGATCGGCCTGGCGCTCCGCGGGGGTGTCGCATGCTCGGCGCATGCATCCCAAGTGTCGGGGCGCCTGGCACCGCGACGGCGCGGACCGCCGAAACCCCTCCACGCCAACGGGGACAGCCCCGCCACCGCGCGGACTATCGGCTGGTCGGCAGGCCCGCGCTGTGCGGCGGGAAGGACTGTCCCGGCCTGCGCAACGACCTTCGGTCGCGGCGCGATGTCGGGAGTGAAGCGGCATCGCGGCGCCGACCGGACAGGCGTGATGGCACTGGCGACATCGACCGTCACCGACCGGGCGCACTTGGGCCGGCACCGGTCCCCGGGATCAGTCGGACGACACCGCCATGGCGATCTTCGCAAGGGGATGGTCGCGCGAGCCGACCCGGCCCGCCGGGGGTGTTCTCGCCGGACTCGCTGTCGCGGCAGGGCCGTTGCCGAGGGCGGCGAGCCCACCAAGGCTGACGCCGCCGGGCTGCCGTCCTCCCGGTCCTCTCGCTGACTGGCCAGTCGGCGGCTGTTCGCTGAGGGAGGGTTGGGGCAGGTGCCCGGGATCGATCAGGGCGACACCGCCATGGCGGCCCTCGCAAGGGGATGGTCGCACAGGCCAGCCCGGGGGGCGTCCTCGCCAGGCTCGCTGTCGCGGCAGGGACGCCTCGTCGCTCCTCAGGGAATGTCGCGGGAAACGACGCCGGGCGCCGACCGTCGGAGCCGCTGCCAGACTGTCGCCCTCCCGGTCCCCGGGGGAGTCAGGGGATGACGAGACTCCCGCGGCGGAAGGGGCTATTCCGACCTGCGCGCCAACCTTCGGTCGCGTCGCGATGCCGGGAGTGGGGGCGACTCGCCGGACCGTCCGGGCGGAGGCGATGGTAGGCGCCGTCGTCCGTCACCGGCCGGGCGCGTTTGGGATGACGCTGGTCCCCGGGATCAGTCGGGTAACACCAGCGGCGATCTTCGCAAGAGGTCGGGTCGCGCGAGGCGCCCGGCCCGCCGGGGTCGTCCTCGCCAGCCTCGTTGTCGTGGCAGGACCGTCTCGCCGCCCCTCGGAGAATGTCGCGGAGGACAACGCCGGGGTCAGCGCCACCCGCCGGAACCGTTGCCACAAGACCAGCGTCTTCCCGGTCTTCCCGGGAGAGTCGAGAGACCGGGACTCCTGCCGGGGTGCCCGCACGGGCGGTTCCCCGGGCGGACCTTGCCAGTCCGACTTCACCCGCTGTCGGTTGCCGCCGACGTGCCAATGCAATCCAACTGCCGGGCCGCATGCACCTGATGTCTCCCGATACCGGTCGCGCCCGCGCGGCAGGCCGGGCCACCGCCAGCCGGCCGCAAGAGGAGACGGCACCACAGAAAAGAACCCTCACTTGGGGGGAGGTCTCCATTTCGAACGCGCGGCAAGATCTTGCAGCTGATCCTCCAGAAGCTCTGGGTCGTTGACGCATTCCTCGGGCAAGCGAATGTCGGCGTGGTGTATGTCTTCACTGGGGATGACCTGCCGACCACCCTCTTCTGCCTGCCAGACCGGCAACTCTGCCCATCCGTAAAACTTGTCGGGGTCGCCCCGCCGGGCTTTGGCCACATCCCTTGCCAACCGCACCTGATCTTCTTCGGTGGAGACATGCGCGTGCCTGTGAACCGAAACGTCCCGTGTCTGGCGAGGTGGGCGAAATGCGTCTGGTCCAATAGTGCGTTCCCCTGTGTCCGGGCATGTCTCAGTCTGGGTGCTGAAAACCACGGCACGACTCAATGTCTCTGTCGGGGTTGTCGGCGGATGGGCCGGCATGGTCACAACCCCTCTTGGCCGTTCAGGACTGCCACAACCTTCCGCAATGCGTCGCCAGGGATGGTCCCCTCACCCCTGCAGTCGACAGGCTTGGGTTTTTCTGGAACACGGACAGAGCACCGCGCTCTGCCGTCTGCGCGACGCACTATCATGATCGAACGCCCATACTCGGGACAGGCATAGATGACCATGTCCCCACTGATCGACGGGTACACCATGTATCGGCGGGGGTAGGCTTCGTATAGCCGACGCAACAAGACCCTGGTGTCCTCCAGCATTCTGGTGGAAGGAATCGGGAGATCGTTCTCCAGCGCCGTGGCTTCCGCCCGATCAATTTTGTGCAAGGCATCCGCCAAGTCTCGGGGGATTGCCGGGCCGGACTCATCTGCGGCCAGTCCGGGGACGGTTCTTTCTCCGGGCCGAGTCCGCAGCTCCGGCTCCAGGATCCCGGCTTCCATTGGCGTGCCCATCACGAGACGGCCAAGCACTGTGCTTGGCCCCGTGCCTCAGTGTCCGTGGTGGCGAGGTGTTCCCTCACCTCCCTGCTCACCGGTCGCCGCGCCTCCACGCCCGGGTGCTCTCGCATCCCCGGTGCGCGGACGCCCGGAACCCGGACCGGCATCCCGCCAATCTCCGTCCCAGACGCGCCGTCGGCGACGACTCGCTTGGCTGGTTCAACGCTCTCCATGCTGGCCCCTCTCATACAGGCAAGTGTCGGAGTCCAGTATAAAGAGACCGTCAGGCCTTGTCAAGTGGCGGGAGACGCCCGACCATCCGCGGCACTGAGGACCACGCCGCGTCCCTCTGCCCGCCTCCTCTCGCCGCCAGCCCCCGTCACCGGACGGCCGCCTGGCGCGCCAGCGCCGCCCCCGACTGCCGAGAGGCCTCGTCCGCGCGACCGACCGCGCTCCCGCCTCCCCGTCGCCGACCGACCGCCAGCTCCCGGAGCGCGCGCGATGCCGCGCCCGCCGATCCGTGCGTCTCTCCGCCTGGCCCTGCTTCGCCCGCGAGCGTGTCGCCGCGCGGCCTGCCCGACAGACGATGCTGATGGCGCAAGTGCCGAGTCCGTCGCCCAGCTTGCTCCTGAACCCTCGCCGCCAGCTCCCTGACGCCGGGCAACTGCCGAAACACTCGACCGCGCTCCCGCCTCCCCGCCGCTGATCGCCCGCCAGCTCCCGGAGCTCGCGCGATGCCTCGATCCTCCGAGCCGTGCGCCTCGTGCCCCGACCCTCGCCTTGCCCGCGAGCGTGCCGGTGCGCCTGAGCCCCCGCCGCCAGCTCCCGGCACGAGCCGGCCGCCTGGCGCGCCAGTGCCGCCCGACTGCCCAGACGACTCGTCGGCGTGTCCGACCGCGTGCCGACGCACGCGCCGACGACGAGACTCCGCTCGTGCTCCCGACCGCTCTGCCGCTGATCGCTCCCTGCTCCCGGAGCTCGTGCGTTGCCCCGACCCTCCGAGCCGTGTGCTTCTCGCCCCGTCCCCCCTGATTTGCCCGCGAGCGTGCCGTTGCGCCTGATCCCCGCCGCCAGCTCCCGGGCCAGTCGCCTGGCACGCCAGGCAGATGACCCGGGAGCTGGCGGCGGTGGCTCAGGCGCAACGACACGCTCACGGGCAAGCCAAGGGGTGGGGCGAGAGGCACACGGCCCGGAGGATCGAGGCAGCGCACGAGCTCCGGGAGCTGGTGAGCGATCAGCGGCAGAGCGGTCGGGAGCACGAGCGGAGTCTCGTCGTCGGCGCGTGCGTCGGCACGCGGTCGGTCGCGCGGACGAGTCGTCTCGGCAGTGGGGCGACACTGGCGCGCCGGGCGACTGGCCCGGGAGCAGGCGGCAGTGGCTCATGCGCAACGACACGCTCGCGGGCAAGGCAAGGGTCAGGGCGAGAGGCGCACGGCCCGGAGGG
>CAZZIL010000260.1:0-1530 GCA_964654265.1 uncultured Gammaproteobacteria bacterium
GGATCCTGTCGTGCCGGCATGTCCCCCAAGGGTGACCGTCCCCGACGACGGGGTCACATCGGCGGGGCCCGCCCCGCCCGGCCGCACGACCGTCTGCGTGCCGCCCGGGGGCGTGAACGTGAGCGCAGCCGGGGAGGCGGGAGTGTGCACGCTCCACGGGACCTTGACCTCCGCATCGACCGGAGCGTCCAGGGTGACCGAGAACGAGAAATACCGCCCCCGTTCGCTGTGCAGCAGGTAGAGCGGCCCGCGCGACACCCCCACGGTCGCGCGGTCGGAGTCGGTGATCGCCAGTGTCGCCGGCACCACGGTGTGCCCGGGAGCGGCGCCTGTGACCACGATCGTCTCGTCCGTCTCCACCGTGTCATCATCCGTCGGGGTGAGCGTGAAGCTCACGACCGCACCCGTCCCCCCGACAGCGATCCGCGCCGAGGGAAGCGCGACAGCGGCGACGGCGGCGGTGCCTTCGTCGCTGACCGCCAGCTGGACAACCACTTCCTCTGCCGCGATGGCCGCGCCGCCCAGCCTCGCCGTGACCGTCACGGCCTGGGCCCCGCCCGACTCGGTCACCGTCGCCGGGTCCAGCGACAGCGACACCGTCGCGGTCGGCGCCACTCCCCGACCTTGGGCTGGTCGCGGGCTCCGGGCGCACCTTCCCCGTTTCAGGGGCTGCGGACACCGAGGCATCCCTGCCAAGGAGGGGCACACCGGGCACACCGGGCACACCGTCCGCCCCATCCGGGCGCGCGTGGCCAGGCTCAAGGAGCTGGGCCTCCTGTGCCCGCGCCGGGGCACACAGCAATGCCGCGCCCACCAAGAGCGCCAAGACCGCACGAGGGGCGTGGCGTAAGAGTGTCTCGGTCGTCACGAGAGCGGTGCGGTCATGCCCGGCGCCGTGCGATAGCCCGACCCGGCGGCTTTCCGCAGGGTTTTCCATGCTGGAGTCCAATTATACGCCCGCCCCGGACGCAAGGCCCAAGCGCGAACCCGGACGCAACAGAAAGCGGCTGGGCCGGAAGAGAAAGAGCCGCAGACCGGGCACCCTGGCGGAGGTGGCGGACCACCGCCGCAAGAGCCTGTCGCATCTGCCGAACCGCCGCAACGGCGCGCTCGCGGGCAAGCGCAGAGCCGGGGGGAAGCACCCGGAGCGGACGGTCGGGGTATTGCACAAGACCTGGGAGCTGGCGAGATACCCATCGACGGAACGACCGGGGACGGGGATGGGGCTCTGCCTGCCTCACGCGCGCAAGCACGCGGACGGTTGCACGGACGGGTGCCGCGGGAACTGGGCGAAATCGGTGGGTGGTGGATGGTCGACACCTGACGAGCCGCTGGCGGAAACTCCGGCGCAAGCCGAACAGGGGGACGCGCCGCCCGCGGGTGCCACGCCACGTGGTGGGGATGGGCGCCCGGCAACCGAAGGATTTCCGGCGCCGCCGGATCTCGATGCGGTCGCGCACTGCGGCGACAGCGCGCAGGACCGACTGATCCGCATGCCGTGCCGGTGTCGGTCGCCTCGCCGGTGACCTG
>CAZZIL010000261.1:0-1506 GCA_964654265.1 uncultured Gammaproteobacteria bacterium
CCTCATCCTTGTTCCCCGGATCGAGGAGGGCGGGGGCGACCTGTTGCGGCCGGTCTACCGCCATCTGCGCGATGCCGGGATCCGCGACCTGTGGTGGCGTACAATCCCTTGGCAGTCGCACCATCGAGAGCAGCGTGAGAGCAGTCGTCTTCTGGGTCCTTTCCGTGGCCATGTCGGTCACGATGGCCGTTCGCCCGGCGCTCGCCCACAGCGACGACCCGTCGTTCGAGGGGTGCCACTCGGCGGAGCTGAACGGTCCGCAACACTGCCACCACGCGGAGGACGAAAGCGTGAGCACCCTCGCGTGGGTCATCGTCGGGGTCTTTGTCGTGGCGTGGGCGATCGGCGAGATCACGGGGGAATCCGCCTGGAAGGAGCCGCCCAAGGACACGCGGCCGCCAGTGGCGCTCACCAAGGTCGGCTCGACCTACGGGCTGACGTGGACCACGGAGTTCTAGGGGTGGTCTCTCCAACCTGGTTGCCGGACTGCCCGGGACACGCACCCGCAGGGCGCGGGGAGCCCGGCCGTCCTGGCACGCGGGGACGGGCATGCGCTCCCGCGATAGTCACACGGTCGAGAGTGGCGTGAGAACAGTCGCCTTCTGGGTCCTTTCCGTCGCCCTGTCGGTCACGATGGCCGTCCACCCGGCACTCGCGCACGGTGTCGACCCGTCGCCTGAGGAGGAGTGCCATCCACTGGAACCGGACGGCCCCGAGCACTGCCACACCACACCAACGGAGGGGACGAACAGATTTGTGCTCGCTGTCGGTGCGGTGCTTCTTTTGCCGGTGTTCGTCCTGGTCGCGTTGCTCACTCCTTTCGGGTCCAAGTCCGGGGAGTCCGGGGACACACCGCCGTTCCCGGAGCGTGGCGAGCCCAGCCGCTGAATGACCCTGTGGCATCTGTCCCGCACGCGCACGGCGGCCGGGATCACGCACCATGCGGCGGGTGCCGGGGGGCCGGTCGCCCCGGCGCGCGGGGCAGGGCATATAATCCCGCAACAGCCACACGGTCGGGAGTAGCGTGAGAACAGTCGCCTTCTGGGTCCTTTCCGTCGCCCTGTCGGTCACGATGGCCGTCCGTCCCGCGCTCGCACACGGTGTCGATCCGTCGCTTGAGGAGGGGTGTCATCCACTGGAACCGGACGGCCCCGAGCACTGTCACACCGAGCCAACGGAGAAGGGGTTCTTGAACGATGTCGGGCTCATTGTCGGCGCGGTGCTTATTGTGCCGGTGTTCGCCCTAGGCGCGTTGTTTCACCTTTTTAGGCCCAAGCCCGGGGAGTCTGGGGGCACACCGCCGCTCCCGGAGCGTGGCGAGCCCGGACGCTGAATGGCCCTGTGGCACCTGTCCCGCGCGCGGACAGCGGAGGGGATCACGCACCACGCGGCGGGCGCCGGGAGCCCGGTCGTCCTGGCGCACGGGGCGGGCCTGAAGGCGGAGAGTCGGGGGCGGCAGATCCCCGGGCTGGCGGTTGCGCACATCGTCTATGCGGCCGACCTGCC
>CAZZIL010000262.1:0-8709 GCA_964654265.1 uncultured Gammaproteobacteria bacterium
GTCGCGCGGCCTCCTCCACCCACCGCAGCTCGGAGAGCAGCTCGGCATCGGTGCGGTATCCCTCCCGGTGCAGGCGCAGCGCGTAGGTGCCGCCTTGGTGGGCGACCCGATGCACCCGGTTCTCCCGGGCCGCGGCCAGGGTGTGGGTTGCGCCTTCCATTCCCCAGAGCGCGAGGGCCTTCCCGACCCGGTCGCTCACGCGCGCAGGGGGACCGCCGCCAGCGACCGGTCCAGCACGTCGATGAGCAGGTCGGCATTCTCCCTGGTGAACGGCATCGGCGGGCGGATCTTCAGCGTGTTGCCGTGGATGCCGAGCCGTCCGAGGAGGACCCCGCGGCGCCGCGCCTCGTTGACCACGCGCTCGGCGTGCGCCGTCGCCGGCTCCTTGGATTCGCGGTCCAGCACCAGCTCGGCGCCGAGGACCAGCCCGTGGCCGCGCACGTCGCCGATGGCCGGGTGCCGTTCTGCGAGCTCCTGGAGCAGCCCCTTGGCGTACGCGCCGGTGTCGGCGGCGTTCTCCAGCAACCGTCTCTCCTCCAGCTCGTCCAGGACGGCCGACGCCGCCGCGCACGAGACCGGGTTGCCGCCGAACGTGTTGAAATAGCGGAACGACTTGCGGAACGCCGCCATCGCCCCGGGGGTCGCGACGACCGCCCCGACCGGGTGGCCGTTCGCCATGGGCTTCCCGAGGGTGACGATGTCCGGGACGACCCCGTGGCGCCGGTGCGCCCACATGTGGGTCCCGATTCGCCCGAAGCCCGGCTGGACCTCGTCCGCGATGAGCAGTCCGCCGGCGGCGCGCACCGCGTCGGCCGCCGGCTTGAGCCAGCCGGGCGGCAGGTCCGGGAACCCCTCGTTCACAAAGTGCGGGCACAGGATGATCCCGGCAAACCCGTGGGGGGTCGCCTCCAGCGCGGCGATCTGCCCCGCGACCGCGTCGGCGAACGCCTGCGCGTGCGCCATGCCGGGCACGCCGCCGGGCGGCCGGAAGCTGTCCGGGGCCGGGACGAAGCGCACGTGCCCGCCCGGCCCGGTCGCGGGCGTGTTGGTGCGCGACAGCCTCGCCACCGCCTCGGTGTTGCCGTGGTAGGTGTGGTCCGTCGCGATGATGCCGGCCTTCCCGGTCGCCGCGGCCGCCATCCGCAGCGCGACGTCGTTCGCCTCCGACCCTGTGCACGTCAGCAGCGCGGTCGAGAGCGCCGGGTCGAACGTCGCGGTGAGACGCTCGGCGTAGTCGAGTATGCCCGCGTGCAGGTAGCGGGTGTGCGTGTTGAGCGTCGCCGCCTGCCGGCGGATCGCCTCGACCACCCGGGGGTTGCAGTGCCCGACGTGCGGGACGTTGTTGTAGCAGTCCAGGTACTTGCGCCCGTCGGCGTCCCAGAGCCAGACGCCCTCGCCGCGCACGACGTGCACCGGCTCGTCGTAGAAGGTCGTGACGTTCGGGCCGAGCAGCCGCTCGCGGCGCGCGAGCAGGCGCGCGGTCTCCGTGGACGGGTCGGCCATGCGCGGACCTCCGCGGCTACAGCCTGATCCAGGCGGCCTTCAGGTCGACGTACTTGTCGAGCGCGTGCAGCGACTTGTCGTGTCCGTTCCCCGACTGCCTGTGCCCGCCGAGCGGCACCGTCACGTCCGCGCCGCCGTAGCAGTTGACATGGACGACCCCGGCGCGGATGCCGGCGACCATCCGGTGCGCGCGCGACAGGTCCGATGTCCACACCCCGGCGGCAAGGCCGTAGACGGTGCCGTTGGCGATGCGCAACGCCTCCTCCTCGCCGTCGAACGCCGTCACCGCCAGCACCGGGCCGAACACCTCCTCCTGCGCGAGCCGGTCCTGCGGCTTGACGGCGTCCATGACGGTGGGGCGCATGTAGTAGCCGCCGGTCCCGGCCAGGATGCGCTCCCCGCCGGTGCGCCGCCGCGCCCCGGCGGCCTCGGCGTCGCGGACGAACCCGAGGTCGGACTCCAGCGCCTGAAGGCTGTGCACCGCGCCGACCTGGCTCGACAGGTCCAGCGGGTCGCCGACCCGGATCCCGTCGGCGCACTCGCAGACCTCGCGGACGAACTCCTCGTGGATGTCGCGCTGCACCAGCAGCCTCGACCCGGCGACGCACACCTGCCCCGAGTTGCGGAACATGCTCGTCGCCGACACCCTCGCCGCCTGCGCCAGGTCCGGCGCGTCCGCGAACACGATGTTCGGGGACTTGCCGCCCAGCTCCAGGTGGCAACGCTTCAGGTTCGACCGCGCCGAGTATTCCAGCAGCCGCCGCCCGGTCGCGCCCGACCCGGTGAACGCGACCGCGTCGACACCGGGCGACAGCGCCAGCGCCTCGCCGACGGTCTCGCCCGGACCGGTCACCACGTTGAGCACGCCTTCCGGGACGCCGGCCTCGGCGGCCAGGGCCGCCAGCCGAAGCAGCGCCAGCGACGCCGACTCGGCAGGCTTGAGCACCACGCTGTTGCCGGCGGCAAGCGCGGGCGCGAGCTTCCAGGAGCCGATCATCAGCGGGAAGTTCCACGGGACGATCGCGGCGACGACGCCCACCGGGACGCGGTGCACGAGCGCAAGGGTGTCGGCCGGCGTCGGCGCGATCTCGCCGTAGACCTTGTCGATCGCCTCGGCGTAGTAGCGGAAGTTCGCCGCCGCGGTCAGCGGCTCGGCCTGGAACGCCATGCCGATCTCGGTGCCGTTGTCGCGCACGCCGAGCACCGCGAGCTCCAGCGCGCGGCCCTCGACCAGGTCCGCGAGCCGAAGCAGCGTGCGCTTGCGCTCGGCGGGGGGCAGCCCCGCCCAGCGCCCGTCCTCGAACGCCTCGCGGGCCGCGGCGACCGCGCGCGCGGCGTCGGCCGCCGACCCGGCCGCGATCCGCGCCAGCGGCCGGCCGTCGATCGGCGAGACCGTCTCCATGGTCGCCCCGTCCCCCGACGGGACGTCGCGCCCGCCAATGAAGTGCGCCGCCGGCGGGACCGGCGCGTGGCGCAAGGCGTCAATGGCCGACTGCTCCAGCATGGGCGTATTATCCCGCACGGGAGGGGGCGAGGGACCGCGGGGGCGCCCGTGCCGCGCGGCGCGCGCTCAGTCGCCCTCGGTCCCGCGGTGCATGTCGAGCGCGCGGCGCGCCACCCGCCCCGGGAATCCCCGCGCCGCGAGGAACCGATGCCCGCGCGCGCGCTCCGCCTCGGTGCGCAGCCCGCCGGGGTGGCGCGAGCGCAGCGCGCCGAGCGCGTGCGCCGCCGCGGTGTCCTCGTCGTCCAGGCCGGCCGTCGCCGACGCGGCAAGGTCGCGGCCGATGCCGCGGTCGGCCAGCTCGCGGCGGATGCGCTCCGCGCCCAGGCGCCCGGCGCGCGACAGGACGAACGCCTCGGCGAAGCGCCCGTCGGACTGCAGCCCGTCGCGGCGCAGCCGCGCGACGGTCTCGGCCG
Organism: uncultured Gammaproteobacteria bacterium; assembly: GCA_964654265.1. Lineage (GTDB taxonomy): Bacteria > Pseudomonadota > Gammaproteobacteria > Tethybacterales > CBDBMS01 > CBDBMS01. The sequence continues at coordinate 3,421 of CAZZIL010000262.1, forward strand.
CGAGCCCGGCGTCGCCGAACTTGCGCGCCAGCTTGTCCGTCAGCTCGCGCGCCGAGTGCTCGCGCGCCGCCAGCGAGCGCAGCGCCGAGCGCAGCATGCGCTCACGCGCCGGCGCCGCCACCCTTCGCGGCCGGGCGCCGCGGCGCCGGGAAGCGCTCGCGGTCGCGCTCCGCCGCCGCCTGCAGGATCCGCTCGCGCAGCTCGCCCGCGATCTTCGGGTTGTCACGCAGGAACGCCCGGCAGTTGTCCTTGCCCTGGCCCAGGCGCGTGCCGCCGTACGCGAACCAGGAGCCCGACTTCTCGACCAGGCCGTGCTCGACGCCCAGCGTGATCAGCTCGCCCTCAAGGGAGGTCCCCTCGCCGTAGAGGATCTCGAACTCCGCCACCCGGTACGGAGACGACACCTTGTTCTTGATCACCTTGACCCGCGTCTCGTTGCCGACGACCTCGTCGCCGCGGCGCACCGTCCCGATGCGCCGGATGTCGAGCCGCACCGTCGCGTAGAACTTCAGCGCGTTCCCGCCGGTCGTCGTCTCCGGGCTCCCGTACATGACGCCGATCTTCAGCCGGATCTGGTTGATGAAGATCACCAGCGTGTCCGACGCCTTGATGTTGCTCGTCAGCTTGCGCAGCGCCTGCGACATCAGCCGGGCGTGCAACCCCACGTGCGAGTCGCCCATCTCCCCCTCGATCTCCGCGCGCGGCGTCAGCGCCGCCACCGAGTCGACCACCACCACGTCGACCGTCCCGGAGCGCACCAGCGCGTTCACGATCTCCAGGGCCTGCTCCCCGCTGTCCGGCTGCGAGATCACCAGGTCGTCGACCTTCACCCCCAGCCGCCGGGCGTAGCCGGGGTCCAAGGCGTGCTCCGCGTCGACAAACGCCGCCACCCCGCCGGCGCGCTGCGCCTCGGCGACCGCCTGCAGCGCGATCGTCGTCTTCCCGGAGGACTCCGGGCCGAACACCTCGACGACCCGGCCGCGCGGCAGGCCGCCGACCCCGAGCGCGATGTCGAGCGCGAGCGACCCGGTCGAGATCACGCGCAGCTCGCCGCCGTGCTCCTGGCTGATGTAGTCGCTCATCAGCATGACGGACCCCTTGCCGTGGCGCTTCTCCAGGTGCGCCAGCGCGTCGGCCAGCGCCTTGCGCTTCGGGTCCCCCGTCGGTGTCTTGGGATCAGCCATGTGCCTCCTGCCGTGGGATAATCGGTGGCCCGCATTGTATTACATATGCCGACACCACCCGGACCGCCCCCGCCGGCCGCCGGCCGCGCCCCGGCGGGCATGCGCCTCGATGTCGCGATTGTCGGCGCCGGGCTCGCCGGGCTCGCGCTCGCGCTCAGCCTGGACCCGCGCCTGCGCGTCGGCGTGTTCGCCAAGGCGCCCGGGGTCGCCGGCTCCAGCGAGTGGGCGCAGGGCGGGATCGCCGGCGCGGTCGGCCGGGAGGACACCCCGGAGCGGCACGCGGCGGACACCGTCCGGGCGGGGGGCGGGCTGTGCGACCCCGGGGTCGTCGACATGGTCGCGCGCGCCGGGCCCGGATGCGTGCGCTGGCTCGGCGAGATGGGGGTCCCCTTCACGCGCGGGAGCGGGGACCGGCTCGACCTCGCCCGCGAGGGCGGGCACAGCGCCCGCCGCATCGCCCACGTCGCCGACACCACCGGGAAGGCCATCCTCGACACCCTGCGCGGGCGCATCCGCGAGCGCGGCAACGTCTCCGTCCACGGCGGCCACGTCGCGATCGACCTGCGGACCGACGGCGGCGCCTGCCGCGGGTTCTACGCGCTCGACGAGACCGCGGACCGCATCGTCGCCGTCACCGCGTCTGCCACCGCGCTCGCGACCGGCGGCTGCGGCAAGGTGTACCTCTACACCACCAACCCGGACGTCTGCACCGGCGACGGCATCGCCATGGCGTGGCGCGCCGGCTGCCGCGTCGGCAACATGGAGTTCGTGCAGTTCCACCCGACGTGCCTGTACCACCCGGATGCGCGCTCCTTCCTGGTCAGCGAGGCCGTGCGCGGCGAGGGCGGGCGGCTCCTGGTCGCGGGCGAGCGGTTCATGGGGCGCTACCACCCCGACGGGGAACTCGCCCCGCGCGACGTCGTCGCGAAGGCGATCGACAGCGAGATGAAGCGCACCGGCGCCGACCACGCCGACCTCGACATCTCCTTCATGCCCGAGGCGCTCATCGAGGAGCGCTTCCCGAACATCCGGCGCCGGTGCGCCCGCCACGGCATCGACGTGTGCGCCGGGCCGATCCCGGTGGTGCCCGCCGCGCACTACCTGTGCGGGGGGATTGTCACCGGGCTTGACGCCGAGACGGACCTGGAGGGGCTGTACGCCGTGGGCGAGTGCGCCTGCACCGGGCTCCACGGGGCCAACCGCCTCGCGAGCAACTCGCTGCTGGAGTGCATCGTGTTCGCGCAACGCGCGGCGCGGCGCATCGGCGCGGGCGCCGGGGCGCCGCCGGCGCCGATCGACGACTGGGACGACAGCCGGGTGGGGGAGTCCCCCGAGGAGGTGATGGTCTCCCACGACTGGGACGAGCTGAGGCGGCTCATGTGGAACTACGTCGGGATCGTCCGAACCGACGAGCGCCTGCGGCGCGCGCGCAAGCGGATCGCCATCCTGCGCGAGGAGACCGACGACTACTACGCCAACTACCTGCTGCGGCGCGACTTCCTCGAGTTGCGCAACCTGGTCGACTGTGCCGACATCATCGTCTCGTCCGCGCTCGGCCGCCGCGAGAGCCGGGGGCTCCACCACAACGCCAGCTGCCCGGACACCGGGCCGCGCCCGGAAAGCACCGTCCTTGCGCGGCCAGGGCGCCGCCCGGACAGCGACGCCTGACAGGATCGCGGGGCCCGCGGATCGCCGCCCCGGCGCACCCGCCCCCGGACCTCCCGGGTTGCGACCTTGCCCGCAACCGCCGCGGCCCCGGGGTTTCGGGGGTGTCCCAGGTCGGGACCCCCGATGTGCGGGGATCCCCCGCCGGGAGCCGGGGCTAGCCGAGCGCGCGAAGGGCCTGCTCCAGCCGGTCCAGCCCCTCGTCGAGGTCGTCGTCGCCGATGGTGAGCGGCGGCGCGAGCCGCACCGCGTTGGTCCCGGTCTTGAGCGCGAGCACCCCGTGGCGCGCCGCCACCGGCAGGAGGTCGGCGACCTTGCCGCGCGCGAGGTCGCAGCCGGCGAGGAGCCCGGCGACGCGCACGTCGTCGAAGCAGCCGAGCCGGGCGTTGATGGCGGCAAGCCCGCCGGCCAGCCGCGCGGAGCGCCGCCGCACCCCGGCGAGGAACTCCTCGCGGCCGATCTCAGAGAGCACGGCGTGCGCGACGGCGCACCCCAGCGGGCTGCCGCCGTAGGTGGTGCCGTGGTCGCCGACGCCGAACGTCGCCGCCGCCGCCTCGGTCGCGACCATCGCGGCGACCGGGAACCCGCCGCCGAGCCCCTTGGCGGTCGTCATCACGTCCGGGAACACCCCGGTGTCCGTGTGGCGGTAGAGCGCGCCGGTGCGCCCCGCGCCCGACTGCACCTCGTCCATGATGAGCAGCGCCCCGTGCCGGTCGCACAGCCCGCGCAGCGCGCGCAGGAACCCGTCACCGGCGATGTTGACGCCGCCCTCGCCCTGGACCGGCTCGACGATCGCCGCGCACACGTCGTCGTCGAAGCGCGACTCGGCGTCCGCCGGGTCGTTGAAGGCGGCGGCCTCGAACCCGTCGGGCGGGCCGAACGCCGCGCCCATGCCGAGGCTCGCCGACGCGGCGAGCGAGAACCCGATGCGCCCGTGGAACCCGCCGGTGAAGGAGATCACCCGCCGCTTCGACGCGCGAACGCGCATGCCGCGCAACCGCGCGAGCTTGAGCGCGGCCTCGTTGGCCTCGGCGCCGCTGCTGCACAGGAACACCCGGTCGGCGAACGTGAGCTCGCACAGCAGCGCGGCCAGTCGCGAGCGCGCGTCGTTGGCGTACAGGTTCGAGAGGTGCCACACCTTCGCCGCCTGCTCCGCCAGCGCCCGGGTGAGCGCCGGGTGGCAGTGGCCGAGCGACGACACGGCGATCCCGCCCCCCAGGTCGACAAACTCGGCGCCGTCGCGGTCCCACACCCGCGACCCGGAGCCGCGGACGATCTCCGCCAGCGGCGGCGGGTAGATGCCGACCTCGGGGTTGGCGGGCGGCTGCGCGGCGGGTCCGCGCGCCGCGGAAGGCGGCGGGGTCATGCCGGCGCGCCCTGGGCGCCGCCCGGCCCGTCCGCCAGCGCGCGGATCTTCTCCAGCAGCGCGGTGTCGATCTCGCGCGGCGCGTCCGACAGGCGGTTGCGGTGGCGCCTTGCGCCCGGCAGCCGCACGCCGTCGAGCCCCTCGAGGCGGTCGAGGAAGCCGGCGCAGTGCCGCTCCCAGCCCGGGCCGGCGATGGTGTCCGGCGACAGCGCGACGATGACCTGGCCGCCTTGGGGAGGCCCCCCGTCGCCGTTGTCCGACTCCTTGGCCTCGAACGAGAAGTTGTCGCCGGTGAGCCCGCCGGCGAGCAGCTCGACCATCATCGACAGCGCGGACCCCTTGTGCCCGCCGAACGGGAGCAGCACCCCGCCGTCCACGATCCGCGCCGGGTCCGTCGCCGGGTTGCCGTCGCGGTCCAGGCCGGTGCCGGGCGGCACCTCGCGCCCGTCTCGCGCGGCGACCATGACCTCCCCCATCGCCATCGACGCCGTCGCCATGTCGAACACGGCCGGGTCGCGCCCCGGCCGCGGCCAGGCGAACGCGATCGGGTTGGTGCCGAACAGCGCGCGGCGCGCGCCCGTCGGCGCAACCGCCGGCAGGTACGACACGCACGCGAGCGCGGCCAGGTTGTGCGCGGCGACCGCCTCGACCTCCGGCCACAGCGCCGCCATGTGGTGCACGGCCGTCATCGACAGCACGGCGGCGCCGGTCTCGCGCGCCGCCTCGACCAGCGGCGGGATCCCGACCCGGTGCGCGTGCGGCGCGAAGCAGTTGTCGCCGCGCAGCCGCACCACCGACGGCGTGACCCGCTCGGCGACCGGGCGGGCGTCACCCTTCGACTTCCCGGAGCGCAACGCCGCGACGTACGCGGGCAGCCGGAACAGCCCGTGGGAGTGCGAGCCGTCGCGCTCGGCCGCCGCCAAGGTGTCGGCGAGCGGCGCCGCGTTCGCCTCGTCGGCCCCGTTGCGCACCAGGCAACGCATCGCCAGCTCGCGGATCTCCCCCAGGGCGAGGGGCGTCGTCACGCCCACCCTGCCCCCCTGCCGCCGCCCGGCGGCGGCAGGGGGGCAGGGT
>CAZZIL010000263.1:0-4483 GCA_964654265.1 uncultured Gammaproteobacteria bacterium
ACCGTCATCGGCTCCAGGAACCTCACCTTCCGGGTGACGCCGTCGCCGCCGCGGTGGCGGCCGGCGCCGCCGGAGCCGCGGCGGATCGAGAACTCCTCGACGCGCACCGGGTAGCGCGCCTCGAGCACCTCGGTGTCGGTCAGCCGCGTGTTCGTCATGTGGCTGTGCACGGCGTCGGCGCCGTCGTGGCCGGCCCCGGCCCCGGTGCCGCCGCAGATGGTCTCGTAGTTCTGGTGGCAGTCGTTCCCGTAGACGAAGTTGTTCATGGTCCCCTGCGAGGACGCGAGCACGCCGAGGGCCCCGTAGAGCGCATCGGTCACGCACTGCGACACCTCGGTGTTGCCGGCGATCACGGCGGCCGGGTGGCGCGGGCTCAGCATCGACCCGTCGGGCACCCGCACCCGGATCGGGCGCATGCACCCCTCGTTGAGCGGGATGTCGTCCGCGATCAGGGTGCGGAACACGTAGAGGACCGCCGCCTTGCACACCGCGAGCGGCGCGTTGAAGTTGCGCCGGTCCTGCGGGGACGTCCCAGTGAAGTCCAGCAACGCCTCGCGGCGCGCGCGGTCGACGGTGACGCGCACGGCGATCACCAGGCCGTTGTCGAGCCGGTAGGTGAAGGCGCCGTCGCGCACCCGGTGGATGGCGCGCCGCACCGACTCCTCCGCGTTGTCCTGCACGTGGCGCATGTACGCCTGCACGACGTCGAGGCCGAACTGCCCGATCATCTTGCGCACCTCGCGCACCCCGGTCTCGTTCGCCGCGACCTGCGCGGACAGGTCCGCCAAGTTCTGCGCCGGGTTGCGGCACGGGTAGGGCCCGCCGCGGAGCAGCTCCAGCGTCTCGCGCTCGAGCAGGCGGCCGCCGCTCGCGATGAGGAAGTCGTCGATCAGCACCCCCTCCTCGTCGATGTGCGCGCTGTCGGGCGGGGAGGAGCCGGGGGTGCGCCCGCCGATGTCCGCGTGGTGCGCGCGCGACCCGACGAAGAACAGGAGCGAGCGCCCGGTCTCGTCGAACACGGGCGTCACCAGCGTGACGTCCGGCAGGTGGGTGCCGCCGTTGTACGGGGCGTTGAGCGCATACACGTCGCCCGGGCGCATCGCGCCGGCGCGCGAGCGGATCACCGCGCGCACCGACTCGCTCATCGACCCCAGGTGCACCGGAAGGTGCGGCGCGTTCGCGACCAGGCCGCCGCCGGGGTCGAAGATCGCGCAAGAGAAGTCGAGGCGCTCCTTGATGTTGACCGAGTGGGCGGTGTTCTCCAGCGTCACCCCCATCTGCTCCGCGACCGACATGAACAGGTTGTTGAAGACCTCCAGCATCACCGGGTCCGCCGCCGTGCCGACCGGCGCGGCCCGGCGCCGCGCCCGCGGGCGCGCGAGCTCCAGCATGCCGCCGGCGGCGACCGTCGCGCGCCAGCCGGGCTCGACGACGTTGGCCCCGCCGTCCTCGGCGATCACCGCGGGCCCGGCGACGACCGACCCCGGCGCGAGGTCCGCGCGGTCGAACACCGGCGCCCGGCGCCAGCGCCCGCCGGTGAAGACGCGGGTCTCCACGGCGGGCTCAGGGACAACCCGGCCGGGCGGCGGCCCGTCCGCCGGGACGTCGGCGCCCGGCGACGCCCCGACCGCCTCCACCGAGACGCGCTCGATCACCAGCGGCCTGCCCGGGTCCGAGAAGCCGAAGCGCCGGAGGTGGGCGCGACCGAACGCCTCCGCCATCTCGCGCGCGGACCCGGCCGGCACCCCCAGCGTCGCGTCGGCGCCCTCGCGCCTCAGGTGCGCCTGGCACACGACGTCGACCCGGTCCCCGGGCGACAGCTGCGGGCGCACCTCGCCAAGCGCCGCGGCCTCCAGCGCCGCGATCGACCCGGCCGCGGCCTGGGCCGACCGGTCGTCGAGCGCCAGCCCGACCTGCGCCTCGCGCGACGCGCGGATCTCGGCAAGCCCCATCCCGTACGCGGAGAGGACGCTCGCGAGCGGGTGCACCAGGATGCGGCGCATCCCGAGCAGGTCCGCCACCTGGCAGGCGTGCTGCCCGCCGGCGCCACCGAAGCAGTTGAGCACGTGACGGGTGACGTCGTGGCCGCGCTGCACCGAGACCCGCTTGATCGCGTTCGCCATGTTCTCGCACGCGACGCGAAGGAACCCCTCGGCCACCTGCTCGGGCGAGCGGCGCGTGCCGGTCTCCGACGAGATGCGCGCCGCCAGCCCGGCGAACCCGGCGCGCACGGCGCCGACGTCCAGGGGCTCTCCGCCCGACGGGCCGAACACCCGAGGGAAGCGATCCGGGAGGATCTTCCCGACCAGCACGTTGCAGTCGGTGATCGTCAGCGGCCCGCCACGGCGGTAGCACGCCGGGCCCGGGTCCGCGCCCGCGGACTCGGGACCCACCCGGTAACGCAACCCGTCGAACTTGAGCACCGACCCGCCGCCCGCCGCCACCGTGTGGATCTCCAGCATGCGGGCGCGCACCCGCACCCCGGCGACCGTCCTCTCGTGCGCGCGCTCCAGCTCGCCGTCGTAGTGCGAGACGTCCGTCGAGGTCCCGCCCATGTCGAAGCCGACCAGCCGGGGATGGCCCGCCGCCAGCCCGGTGCGCACCATCGCCACCACCCCGCCGGCCGGGCCCGACAGGATCGCGTCCTTGCCGCGGAACAGGTCCGCGCCCGTCAGCCCGCCGTCCGAGCGCATGAACTGAAGCGCCGGCCCGCCGCCGCCCGACGACAGCTCGCCAGCGACGCGCCCGACGTAACGCCCAAGGCCCGGCGACAGGTACGCGTCCGCCACCGTCGTGTCGCCGCGCGAGACCAGCCGCGGCAACGGACTCGCCTCGTGACTCAGCGACACCTGGGTGAACCCGACCCGGCGGGCCAGCGCCGCGACCTCGCGCTCGTGACGCGTGTAACAGTAACCGTGCAGCAACGCGACCGCCACGCCGCGGATCCCGTCGTCGAACGCCGCGCGCAACCGCGGCTCCAGCGCCGCCAGGTCCAGCGGCTCCAGCACCGTGCCGTCCGCCGACACGCGCTCGTCCGCCTCCACCACCCGCTCGTGCAGCATCCCCGGCAACACGATGTGAAGGTCGAAGATCCGCGGCCGGTCCTGGTAGCCGATCCGCAGGATGTCGCCGAACCCGCGCGTCGTCACCAGCAGCGTCCGCGAGCCCTTGCGCTCCAAGAGCGCGTTGGTCGCGACCGTCGTCCCCATGCGCACGTGCTCGACCGACCCCGGCGGAATCGGCGACCCCTCCGGGATCCCCATCACCGACCGAATCCCGCGCACCGCCGCGTCACCGCCGGCGGCGCCCTCCGACAGCAGCTTGCGCGACACCCGGGCCCCGCCCGGCGACAGCGCCACCACGTCGGTGAACGTCCCGCCGCGGTCCACCCAGATCCGCCACCGCCCCGACTGTCCCGTCACATCCGCCTCCACACAAAAGAACGCCCCGCGGACTCGGTCCGCGGGGCGCAGGAAAAAAGTGCTTGACGGCGTCCTACTTTCACGCGGGATAGACCCGCACTATCATCGGCGCTGAGGCGTTTCACGGTCCTGTTCGGGATGGGAAGGCGTGGGCCAACCTCGCAATGGCCGTCAAGCGAAAAAGGTCCGCCCGCAAGCGGGCGGAGCGCTCCGAACGCGAAGGAACAATGCGCCTTGCGCACAAACCCCTGCCAAAAGGTCATGGGCCCAAGCCGCACGGACAATTAGTACCGGTCAACTGCACGTGTTGCCACGCTTCCATACCCGGCCTATCAACGTCGTGGTCTCCGACGGTCCTTCAGAGGGGCAGAGCCCCTGGGAAGTCTAGTCTTGAGGCAGGTTTCCCACTTAGATGCTTTCAGCGGTTATCCTTTCCGAACTTGGTTACCCGGCCGTGCCACTGGCGTGACAACCGGTGCGCTAGCGGTTCGTCCACCCCGGTCCTCTCGTACTGGGGGCAGCCCCTCTCAAACTTCCGACGCCCACTGCAGATAGGGACCGAACTGTCTCACGACGTTCTAAACCCAACTCACGTACCACTTTAAATGGCGAACAGCCATACCCTTGGGACCGACTACAGCCCCAGGATGTGATGAGTCGACATCGAGGTGCCAAACCACGCCGTCGATGTGAACTCTTGGGCGTGATTAGCCTGTTATCCCCGGAGTACCTTTTATTCGTTGAGCGATGGCCCTTCCATGAAGCGCCACCGGATCACTATGGCCTGCTTTCGCACCTGCTCGACCTGTCAGTCTCGCAGTCAAGCGCGCTTGTGCCATTGCACGTCCGGCGCGATTTCCGACCGCGCTAAGCGCACCTTTGCGCTCCTCCGTTACCTTTTGGGAGGAGACCGCCCCAGTCAAACTGCCCGCCATGCAATGTCCCTGGACCGGATCACGGCCCGAGGTTAGAAACCCAAGCCGGCCAGGGTGGTATTTCAAGGATGGCTCCCCGGCGGCTGGCGCCGCCGGATCAAAGCCTCCCACCTATCCTACACAAAC
>CAZZIL010000264.1:0-1734 GCA_964654265.1 uncultured Gammaproteobacteria bacterium
CATCCTGCCGTCGGCCGATGATCGGGCCGATGGCGGTCGCGATGCCACCGCGGGCGCTTGGGCGCGGTGTCGCACGGACGGGACCGGCAGAGGGGATCGGTCAAGCCGGGGGTGGGTGGTGACGACCGCTGGCCGGGACCGTCATGGGTGTCGCCTCGGCAATGGCGTGCGTGGCCAAGCCACCGGGACCGGCCCGCCGACCGGCGGCGATCCTCGCATGCGTGTCGGCGGTTGCGCGCCGCGGAAGACCTCCGCGGCACCTTGACCGGACGGCGCCTGGACGAGGGGCTCACGCCGGTCGCGGGTCTCGGGGTGTCCCGCACCCTGCCACGGTGCGCGGCGGGGGGGGCAGGTCGGCCGCGCGAAATCCCGCCCGCGCGTGTTCCGGCGTTGGCGTGGACCGGGCACACATGGCAGGCAGGCGGCAAAATAGAGGGGCCCAATCCGACCAAAGAAGGGGCCCCTCACGCAGGGTGTCAACCGCCTCGGAAAGCCGTCTTCCAACCTTGCACGGACAGTCTACCATCTCGCCAGGCAGATCAGGGTCGAGAAGCTGATTGGGCGGCGCCCGGAGGTCGGGCGCCGCCTGGACGTGTTGCGGCGCCACGGGGAGGCGCGGGCCAAGGGTTGGCGACGCTTGCGGCAGCCAACATGGTCGGCGTCCCCCACCGCAACATCCGGCGCAGGGCCAGGGCCCTCGATGGCAACGTGGCCAACTTGGTTGCCCGGTCGCGGCGCCCGCGCCGGTTCAGGGTGCCGGTCAAGTGCGCCAGCGACCTGGCCCGGCAGGTCACCGAGCTGCGGGACGCGCACGCTTGGGGCAAGGGCAAGATTGCCGCGTTCCTGCGCCAGCGCGGCGCCGGCGTGTCGGCGACCACCGTCGGCCGCGTGCTCCCCGACTGTTGCGCGGCCGTGTGGTTGGGCCCATCCGCGTCGGCAAGCGCAACGCCCCCGGGCCAGGCCCCGCAAGCGCCCGTGGGCTCGGCGGGCGATGCCCGCCAAGCCCCCCCAAGCCCAAGGGCCTCCTGCAGGCCGACACCCTGTTCGTCCGTGTTGGCAAGGGCCAGTGCCTCATCGTGATCTTCGCCATTGACGCCCTGACCCGGCGGGTGTGGGCGACTGTCGCCGAGCGCGCCACCGCGGCCGCCGCCACCGGGCTGCTCGCCGAGGTCTGCCGCGACGGGACGCCGGCGGCCATCCAGGTCGACGGCGCCGCCGAGTTCCACGCCGAGTTCGAGCAGGCCCGCGCCGAACGCGGCATCGCCCTCCACGTCCTCCTGCCCAGATCCCCCAAGCTCAGCGCCATCATCGAATCCTTCAACGGAACCTTTCGCCGCGGGCGCCTCAACCGTCTCGACGAGCCGCCGGCCGATGTCGCCAGCCTGGCGAAAAACGTCCGTGGCTTCTTGGCGGCCTGCCACAGCCTGCGGCCGCACCAGGCGCTCGGCTGGCACACGCCCGCGCAGTGCCACCTGTGGCGAACCTCCCTAGGCCATCCGGCCGAGGCAAGGCCGCGCGCCAGCCGGCACGTCCGTCCTGCGACCCGACCAACACCCCCGGCCATCGAGCCAGGGGGACCGTGTCGCGCGACGCCGCACCCCTCGCAAATCGCGCGCAACGGCCCAGACCCTTCATTCCCTTCACAGACTTGGCCGCCACGCGGTCACTCGCTCGCGCATGCGCGCGAGGTTGATGAAGGGAGGCTTGCCCCGATGTGGTCGTTGTCGCCACCGA
>CAZZIL010000265.1:0-8983 GCA_964654265.1 uncultured Gammaproteobacteria bacterium
GTCGGCGCCCTTCCCGGTCGACGGGAGCTGCATGCCGTGCTCCTCCCCAAGGACCCTCAGCATCCCCATGAAGTCGTCGCCGAAGCGCAGCTTCCGCAGGAACTGCAGCACGTCGCCGCGCTCGCCGCAACCGTAACAGCGGTAGGCGCCCCGCCCCGGGTGGACCACCAACGACGGCTCGCCCCCCTCGTGGAACGGGCACAGCCCCCTGAACGTCTTGCCCTGGCGCCTCAGCCGGACACGGGACGACACCGCCTCGACAATGTCGATCCGCGATTTCAGGTCGTCGATGAACCCCCGAAGATGGCGGTGTCTGTTCGGCGCCGTCCCCGTGCCCGGCATTGCATCCCGCCTGGCAGGAGGGCGTCAGTCCGCGAGCCGTTCCCGGACCTTGCGGCTCACGTCGCCCATGTCGGCCTTGCCGGCAACCTGCCCCTTCAGGATGGCCATCACCCTCCCCATGTCCTTGGGCGACTGCGCGCTGGCCTCGGAGATTGCCTGCCCGATGAGCCCGTCGAGCTCCTTGTCGTCCATCCGCGGCGGCAGGTACTCCGCGAGGACCGCGATCTCGCCGCGCTCCTTGTCGGCCAAGTCCTTGCGGTTCCCCTGAAGGTAGAGCGCGACCGATTCCTCCCGTTGCTTGACCATCCTCTCGACGACGCGCACGACCCCGGCGTCATCGAGCTCCGCGCGCGAATCGATCTCCTGCTGGCGGATCGCGGCGACCAGCATCCGCAAGGTCGCCAAGCGCGGCGCGTCCTTGGCGCGCACCGCGTCCTTCATCTGGCCGAGGGCCTTCTCGCGCAGGTTCATGTCGTGCCGGGAGCCGTGGGGCCGCGCATTCTGCCGCGCCCGGTCCCGCCGGGCTTGGGCGCGCGGGCGACCGCCCGCAGGCTAGTAGGCCGGCCGCAACGGAAGGGACTGCAACCTGAGGTTGCGCCGGTGGCGCTTGATCGCCGCCTGCTTGCAACGCTTCCGCTTGGTGGTCGGTTTCTCGTACGCGACCCGCATCCGCATCTCGCTGAGCAGGCCGTTGCGGTCCACGGCGCGCTTGAAGCGCCGGAAGGCGACCTCGAACGACTCGTTGTCCTTGACCTTGACTGTGAGCATAGGGGCGCGATTATACCGGATTTCCGCCGGGGCGGACCGAAAAATCCCCGGCCGGGCCGTCGGCGCGCGGGCGCGACGCCCGCGCGATCCCGCGCGGGTGTGCCGGGGCCGGGAAGCCTTAGAATACCCTGCCATGCCAGAGCCGAGACAGCCGAACGAGGGCGAGACCCCCGTCATCGAGATCAAGGACCTCGAGTACACCTTCCTGAGGCGCTCGGTGAAGATCCTCAAGGGGATCGACTTCTCCGTCTATCCCGGCCAGGTGGTCGCGATCATGGGCGGGAGCGGCTCCGGCAAGACCACGGTGCTTCGCAACATCAACGGGCAGTACCAGTCCCCGCACGGGTCCGTCATCGTCGACCACCGCCAGGTGAACCGGCTGGGCGAGGCCGACCTGCAGGAGCTGCGCAAGAAGATCGGGATGCTGTTCCAGTTCGGCGGGCTGTTCACCGACATGTCGGTGTTCGACAACGTCGCGTTCCCGTTGCGCCAGCACACCCGCCTGTCCGAGCAGACCGTCCGCGACCTGGTGCTGCTCAAGCTGCACTCGGTCGGCCTGCGCGCCGCGGCGCGCAAGTACCCGTCGGAGATCTCCGGGGGGATGGCCCGCCGGGTCGCGCTCGCCCGCGCGATCGCGCTCGACCCGAAAATCATCCTCTACGACGAGCCGTTCGCCGGGCTCGACCCGGTGTCGCTGACCATCATCGCCAAGCTGATCCGCCAGCTCAACGAGGCCTTGGGCGCGAGCTCCGTGATCGTCACCCACGACGTGGCCGAGTCGTTCGACATCGTCGACTACGTCTACATCATGTGGGAGGGCCGGATCGTCAGCCAGGGCACGCCGGAGGAGATGCGCCGCTCCGACGTGCCGATCGTCCGGCAGTTCATCAACGGGGACGCGGACGGGCCGTTGCCGTTCCACTACCCGGGAAGCAGCGTGCGCGAGGACTTCCGGCTGAGGGGGGCCGCCCCCTGATGGACGTGAGTCGCCGCCAGACCGGCCTGGTCGCGGCCGTCAGGCGCCTGGGCTGGCCGTTCGTCGAGGCCGTCATGTCCGTCGGCCACGGGTTCTGGTTCTTCCTCGGGATCCTCCGCCACAGCGGCGCGTGCGTGCGCAACCCCCGGCTGGTCACCCACCAGATGTACCTGGTGGGCGTGCTCGCGATCTCCGTGATCATCGTGTCCGGGGTCTTCCTCGGGTTTGTCCTCGGCCTGCAGTTCTTCAACATCCTGGACCGCTACGGCCAGACGTCGCTGGTGGGGCTCGCGTCCGCGCTGACCCTTTACCGCGAGCTGGGGCCGGTGCTGACCGCCCTGCTCTTCATCGGGTGCTCGTGCACGGCGATCACCGCCTCCATCGGCCTGAAGAAGTCGAGCGAGCAGATCGCCGCGATGGAGGTGATGGCGGTCAACCCGATCGAGCACGAGATCGCCCCGCGGTTCTGGGCGTGCGTCATCTCGCTGCCGCTACTGACGATGATCCTGCTCGCGGTCGCGATCTTCGGGACGTACCTGATCGCCGTCGTGCAGATCGGCATCGACGACGGCACCTTCTGGGGCAACATGAAGGAGAACGCCACCTTCTTCGGGGACGTCACCGACGGGCTGACCAAGAGCCTCGTGTTCTCGGTGTCCTCCGCGCTGATCGCGCTCTACCAGGGCTACTACGCCATACCGACGTCCGAGGGGGTCGCCAAGGCGACCACGCGCACCTTCATCCTCTCCTCGGTCTCGGTGCTCGGCCTCGACTTCATCCTCTCCGCCTTCATGCTGCGCTGAGCGCCGGGCGCCGCTACGCGTCGACCGCCGTCCGGGGCTCCGCCCCGACCGACTCGGCAAGCCGCGCCAGGCACTTGCGGACCTGCTCGCCGTCGATCGCGGCCGCCTCCCGCGGGATCGACAGCTCTAGCCGGCCGCCGCGCAGCGCAAGCCCGGTGCGCGCGACGACGTCCGCCATGCCCGCCCCGACCGCGTGGGCAAGCCGCAGCGCAAGCCCGACACACACCGCGAGCCGCATCCCATCCGCGTCAAGCACCCGGCCGACCGCTCCGACACCCCCGGACAGGTCGTCCCCGTTGTGCCGGCAGTAACCCGCGCACGCCAAGAAGACCCGGCCCGGGTGGTCGACCCCGGTGAGGTGCGAGCACAGGATCTCCCGGAACACCACGTCGGCGCGATGGTCCGGGTGCGCGTGCCCCGACACCTCGCTCAGCAGGCAGCTTGCGACGCGCAGGCGCCGCTGCGCCGGGGTCTCGCCGAGTCCCGCCTTGCCAAAGAGGGGGTCGGTCCACCTCGCGATCCCCATGCGGCTTTCGGGATCCCCCTCGAACCGGCGGCACATGTCCCTGGCGCCCGCGAGCAACGGGTCCGCCGCCGCCTCGCGACCGGGCAGTCCCTGGAGCAGAAGCCCCTCGCGCAGCCCTGACCCCGAGATCACCGCGCTTGCCGCGCGGGTCCGCGCCACGAGCCGCGTGAGCAGCATCGCGCCGATAGGGAGGTGGGGAATCCGGTCCGCGGAGACGCGCCGGAACGCCGCGAGCCGGTCCGCGCCGATGCGCCCCACCAGCGCGGGAAGCTCCGCGACCTCCCCGGGCGTGACCGTGTAGCCGTGCAACACCTCCAGCGGGTAGCCGACGTGCTCCAGCCGCATCCAGAAGAGGTTCCGCCACAGTCCCCCGACCAAGTGGATTGGGCGTCCCTTGGCCGAGCGGTCGAGCCACCCCACCCGGTCCAGCTCCGCATCGGCGATCCGCCCCGCCTTGCCAAGGTCCCCGCCGGCCTGGCCGGACAGCCGGAGCGACCCGAGCGGAAGCGTCGCGGTCTCGCGGATCCTCCCCCTTGAGACGCGCGCCAGCTCGAGGCTTGCCCCGCCGAAGTCCGCGACGACCCCGGTCGCGCCGGGCATCGCGGCGACGACCCCCAGCGCGGACAGTCTCGCCTCCTGCTCCCCCGACACCACCTCGACCGGGATTCCCCCCAGGGCATCCCGCGCCCGCACGATGAACTCCGCGCCGTTGGCCGCCTCGCGCACGGCCGCGGTCGCCACCGCGCTGACGCGCGCCGGGCGCATCGCGCGCATGAGCGCGCCCCAGCGGCGAAGCGCCTTGAGCGCCGCGCCGACCGCCTCCGGGTCCATCCGGCCCGATTCGGCGAGCGAGCGCCCAAGCCCGCAGGTCACGCGCTCGCTGAAGACCGGGACCGGCGCGCGGCCCGTGCCGGAATAGGCCACGATCCGGATCGAGTTCGACCCGATGTCGAGGACCGCCTGCGACGGCCCGGCGGGCGCCGACGGCGGACCGGGCGGCGGCGATCCCGGCCGCCGCATCAAGGGGAAGAAGGGTCAGGACTCACCGAAGTCCGGGGGCTCGTCGGTCTCCAGCGACTTGCCGCGGCCCGACAGGCTCGGGTTGATCATGAAGTAGGTGTGCGCGTTGAACGCGCCCTCGCCCTTGCGCGGGTGCCGCCGGGTGAAGCTGCCGTCCGGGTTCAGGGTCCAGCTCTGCTGGTTGTCCTTGAGGTTGGCGACCATGATCTGGTCCAGCACCTGGTTGTGCACCGTCGGGTTGAGCACCGGGGTCAGCGTCTCGACGCGGCGCACCAGGTTGCGCGGCATCCAGTCCGCAGACGAGATGAAGATCTTCGCCTCGTCGGACGGCAGCCCGTGGCCGGCGCCGAAGCAGCTGATCCGGCTGTGCTCAAGGAAGCGGCCGACGATGCTCTTCACCTCGATGTTCTCCGACAGCCCCTCGATCCCCGGCCGCAGGCAGCAGATGCCGCGGACGACCAGGCGGATGTCCACGCCCGCGCACGACGCCGCGTAGAGGCGGTCGATGATGTCCGGGTCCACCAGCGCGTTCATCTTCGCCCAGATGGCGGCCGGGCGCCCGGCGCGCGCGTGGCCGATCTCGTCGTCGATCAGCCGCAGGATCGTCGGCTTGATCGTGTGCGGGGACACCGCCAGGTGCTCCAGGCTCACCGGCGGCGCGTAGCCGGTGATGTAGTTGAAGACCCGCGCGATGTCCGCCGTCAGCCCCGGGTGGACCGTGAACAGCGACAGGTCGGTGTAGATCTTCGCGGTCACCGGGTGGTAGTTCCCGGTGCCGAAGTGCCCGTAGGATTGCAGCCGGTTGCCTTCGCGGCGCACCACCAGGCTCAGCTTGGTGTGCGTCTTCAGCTGGAGGAAGCCGTAGACGATGCTCACCCCGGCCTTCTCCAGGTCCCGCGCCCACTTGATGTTCGCCGCCTCGTCGAAGCGCGCCTTGATCTCGACCACCGCGCACACCGACTTGCCGCTCTCGGCCGCCTCGATCAGCGCGTCGACGATCGGCGAGTCCTCCGAGGTGCGGTACAGCGTCTGCTTGACCGCCACCACGTCCGGGTCGGTCGCCGCCTGCTTGATGAACTGCAGCACCGTGTCGAAGGACTCGTACGGGTGGTGCACCAGGATGTCCTTGGCGCGTATCGCCGAGAAGCAGTTGCCGCCGTGCTCGCGGATGCGCTCGGGGAAGCGCGCGTGGTACGGCTTGAACAGCAGCTCGGGTCGGTCCGGGACGATCATCTGGTCGATGTCGGACAGCCCGACCATCCCGTCGACGGCGGCCGCCTCCAACCCGGGCCCGCCGATCGCCGAGAGCACCAGCTCCCTCAGCCCGGCCGGCATGCGCTCGGCGATCTCGACCCGGATCACGTCCCCCAGCTTCCGGCGCTTCAGCGCGGTCTCGAACAGGCGCACCAGGTCCTCGGCCTCCTCCTCGATCTCCAGGTCGCTGTCGCGTATCACGCTGAACAGCCCCATCCCGGTCACGCGGAACCCGGGGAACAGCCGGTCCAGGAACAGGCTGATCAGGTCCTCGATGCTCACGAAGCGGGTCTCCCCCTTGTGGCGGTCGCCCGGGCGCCGGGGCAGCCGAATGAACCGGTCGAGCTTCTGCGGGATCGGCAGCAGCGCGTTGATGTTCTCCGCCGGGTCGTCCCGCACCATGTTGAGGACGATCGTCAGGCTCCTGTTCGGCGTGAACGGGAACGGGTGCGCCGGGTCGATCGCGAGCGGCGTCAGCGCCGGGAACACCTGGGTCTCGAAATGCTCGGCAAGCCACTTGGCCTCGTGGCCGTCGATGTCCCCGGGATCCAGAAGGACGATGCCCTCGGCCTTCAGCTCGCCGCGGATCCCGCGCCACCGCCGCTGCTGCAGCTCGGTCAGCTCGGCGGCCACCAGCAGGATCCGCTCCAGCTGGACCCGCGCCGAGAGCCCGTCCCGGCTGTATATCTGCACCCCCGCCTTGATCTGCCCGACAAGCCCGGCGACGCGCACCATGAAGAACTCGTCCATGTTGCTCGCCGAGATCGACAGGAAGCGCAACCGCTCCAGCAACGGGTGGCTGGCGTTCGCCGACTCGTCCAGCACCCGGCGGTTGAACTCCAGCCAGGACAGCTCCCGGTTGTTGAAGCGCGAGGGGTCGTCGGCGATGACCGCGCTCGGGTGCGGCACGCCCGCCGGGTCTTCCAGGTCCCCCTTCCTGTCCGCCGCCTGAGCCATCCCAATGCCCTGCCCCGCCCACCGGGACCCGTCGGCCCCGGACCGGGCTAGGCCACCTGCTTCAGCCCCAGGCCAACCTTCTTGCGCCCGCGGTTGACCTCCAGCACCATCAGCCTGAGCGCGTCGCCGACCCGCACGTGGTCGGCCATGTTTGCCACGTAGTCGCGGGAGACGTTCGAGATGTGAAGGAAGCCGTTCCACCCTTGCTCCAGCTCGATCGATGCGCCACGCGGGTAGATCCCGCGGACCGTCCCCTGCACGACCTGGCCGACCTGCGGCATCGATGACGGGTCCCCGGCGCCTCCGCCAGGCCTCGGCGTCCGCGGCGCCCGTTGCGGCGGCGGAGGCGGCGGGACACCGCCCCCCGCGCCGACCGGCGCAAGGCTCGGCCGACCCAGCGAATCGGTCGACAGCACCTCGACTGACAGGATGTCGCCCATCGCATAGCCGGCGCCGGGGGCGCCCGCGCCGTCTCCGCCCTCCGGCGGAAGGTTCTTGCGGTGCAACAGGAAGGGACGTTGCGCTCCCAGGTCCAGCATGTAGCCGTGCCGGATGATCCCCACCACCTTCCCGGTGCGCCGCTCGCCCACCCTGAACCGGTTCGGGTTGCGCCTCGGCTGGCCGCCGTCCGCGCGGTGGGGACCGCCCCCCTGCTGGCCATGGCGCGCGCCCGCGGCGCCAGGCTGCCGCCTCGGCCCCTGGCGGTGCTGCGGCCGCCCGTAGTCTGAGGGATGCTCGGGGAACGGATCCGGCGGATGCCACCCGGGACGCTCGGCAAACTGCCCGGCAGGCTCCGGCACGGGGAACGCAGGCTCGGGGGGCGCCGCCACCTCCTCCGCCGGAGGCCCGGCGGGCTCGACTTCCGCCTCGTCCTCCGCCTCGACGCCGTCGTCCCCGGGGGAGGCGGCCTCCGCCAGCTGCTCCTCGTACAGGTCCTGGAGCCGACGCGCCTGGAAGTCCGTCCCGAGCGCGGTGGTCAGCATCCAGGCGGAGTCAAGGTAGCGAAGGGACTCGCGCCCCTCCAGGTCCTCCTTGCAGTGCGCCACCGCCTGGCGCGCCTCCGAGCACAGCTGGACGTAGGTGCGCACCTGCTGCAGCTCGTCGCGGAACACGTCCGTCCAGTTGTCAAGGATCGCCTTCAGCAACGCCTGCACCTCCTGCAGGCCGCCCTGCGCGCCGCCCTGCCGCGGCGGGAAGTGCCGCTGCCACTCCTCCCCGTAGTGCCGTTTCATCCGCCCCTCGACGTAAGGGGTCAGCGCCATGCGCAACTCGTGCAACCCCTCCTCGACCCTGGTCTTTCTCACCATGTCGTCTGCCGTTTCCGTCTCCATCAGCGCCTCCAATGCCAACCCGCTTAAAATCCGAGCCGCAACCGTCCGGTTGCCTTCGGGACGGATTCTAGCCCCTTTTCGCGAAGTTTCGGCACCGGGAGCGCGCGAGTGGCCGAGACGGACTGCCCACGCCCGCCCGGGGAGTGTCGCCCGGAGCTTCCCCGGGTTGCGGCAGGTCCCCGTCCCGGCTCCGGGGCGCGGCCTCCCCGGCGCCGGGGGTTTGGCGCCTTGGCGCTCAGTGACAGGACCGCGACGCCCGTCGACACCTCGTGCGCGCCCACCTCGACATCCGAGGCTGGCACAAGGCTGCCCACCGCCTGCGCGCGCGGACTGTCACGCCCGCGGGCACACCCCCAAGGCCGATGCCCGGCTTGGACCGACGACGCCTGCCAACGACTCCCAACGTCCGACATCGACGCAACATGCGGATCCGCCGAATCCGCCGGACGCGCGAACGGCGCCGATTGCGGCACCCCACCCGGCCGCCCCTGCGCGCCCACCGCCGACAGCGCCCAGGCGTCCCCTGACGAGTCCCATGCCTCGCACCCCTCGCCGAGACACTCCGCCGCGCGCGACGGGACGGGTCCCGATGCGTCGAGTCACCATGCCGCGACAGAAGACACCTCCGGCCGCACCGGATGCGCACAGATGCCGACGGGCCCCGACGACCACATGCCAGGTCCGGCGTGCCGGACGGGCCGAACCCACCCCGGCCCGAACGCACGCCCCTGACAAACCCGTCCGGCCCGAGTCCCGCACGCCGATGCGCGCAAGGCGCCGAGGTCCGCCCGCGCACCGACTGGCGCACCCCCGCCAAACCCGCGGGCCATCCCCGCCGCATCGGCCAGTGTGGTAGACTCCTGCCATGCAACAGACGGTCGCGGCAGGTTGGGGTAGCTACGGGGGGTCCATGACACTTCCCGAAGACGTGGCGTCGACATTGCCGCCACCGCCCTTCTACGACACGCACGCGGGAGTTCACCGCCTCACCGAGGCTGGTGTGGAG
>CAZZIL010000266.1:0-22400 GCA_964654265.1 uncultured Gammaproteobacteria bacterium
GGAGTTGCTTGCTCGCGAGAGCCAGGCGTACCCTTTCTTCGTCCAGATGCTTGGCCGAGCCGCTTGGCGGGAGGGTCATGCACAGAGAAGGGAGCCCCGCAGAATCACGCTTGCCGATGCGCAGGCGGGCCTGGCCATCGCAAACGACGCAAGGGAGGAGTTTTACGAGGAACGGCGCCAAGAGATAGAGGACCAGGGCGTCCTGGGAATGGCCGAGACAGTCTCCGGACTGATGGTTGCCCAGAAGGACCAGAGGCTGCACTGGAGAACGGTGAAGGACACGGTGGAGGCGAACACACCGACCGGTGACGCATGGCCTCGCGCCAAGGAGGACCTGGTCAAGCTGGAGAGACTGGGCCTGATCTGGAAGATCCGCGGCGGCAGCTGGGAACCGGGCATCCCGTCGCTTTGCCAGTACATCGTCAACGAGGAGGGGAGATGACGGGTCCCCTGATGGCGGACACCGCCCGCCACCCGGGGGCCTGAGGCACGGCAACACGGGGGCGGGGAACCCGAAACCGGGTGCCGCCGTCAAGCCCTGAAGGCTTGCGAGGAGCCGGTTGGGGCGGGCGTGCCGGCGGCGAGTGAGCCGACGGCACAGGTCCGACAGGGGAAGCCGGGCCGTTCGGCTCTGTCATCGGGCAAGTCATCCCGTGTCTTGGCGCCGGCGCCGCCTGGGATCCCGGGCGCGGCAGGACAAGACCCCGCGCCACGGCGCACATCTTCCCCTCCGCGGTGGCGGGCGGCGCGCGATCCGGGAGTCCCCGGGCAACGCCGGGGTGTCACGGCCCGGTTGCCTCTCTCGGTCGGAACGTTCCCGCCGGGTTCCCTGTGTCGCGCCGGCGGCCTGGGCGTGCGGTTATAATCGCGCGTGCTCCCGGCCCGCATGCCTTCCCGATGAATCGCAGATGACCAAGAAGTCGCTCATGGACAGGGTGGGCCTTGTCTGGATGGACGGCGAGATGGTCCAGGTGGCGGAGGCGCGCGTGAGCGTGCTGTCGCACACCCTTCACTACGGGACCGGCGTGTTCGAGGGGATCCGCGCCTACGACACCGGCCGCGGCGTGGGTGTCTTCCGCCTTGGCGACCATGTCCGGCGCCTGTTCAACTCGGCGCGCATCCTTCAGATCGACATCCCGCACACCGAGGCGGAGGTGTCGCGGGCGGCGCTGAGGGTGGTCTCGGAGAACGGCCTGGGCGCGTGCTACATCCGCCCGATCGTCTACCTGTCGGGGGACGCGCTCGGCCTGCACGCGTCCGGGCTCACGGCGCACGTCGCGATCGCCGCCTGGGAGTGGGGCAGCTACCTCGGCGAGGAGAACCTTGCGAAGGGGATCCGGATGGGCACCTCGTCGTTCGCGCGCCACCACGTCAACGTGAGCATGTGCCGGGGCAAGATCACCGGCCACTACGTGAACTCGGTGCTGGCGGTGCAGATGTCGGCGGCGCACGGCTACGACGAGGCGCTCCTGCTCGATGTCGACGGCTTCGTCGCGGAGGGCGCCGGCGAGAACGTCTTCCTGGTGCGCGACGGGCGGATCTACACCCCGGAGCTGACGTCGGCGCTCGACGGCATCACCCGCCGCTCGGTGTTCGACCTCGCCGAGGAGGCAGGGCACACGGTGACCGAGCGCCGGCTGACGCGCGACGACCTCTACCTGGCGGACGAGGCCTTCCTGGTGGGGACCGCCGCGGAGGTGACCCCGGTGCGCGAGCTCGACGGCCGCGCGATCGGCGCCGGCGCGCGCGGCCCGGTCACCGAGCGCATCCAGGGCCTGTACTTCGACTGCGTCCACGGCCGGCATCCCGGCCGCGAGGACTGGCTGACGATGGTCGGGGACGCGCCCGCCCAATGAGCGGGAGCAAGATCACGGTCTCGCGAAAGGACCTGCCGGTCACCTGCCCCCCCGACACCGAGTGGAACAAGCACCCCCGGGTGTGCATCCCGTTTCCCGCCGGGGCGACGGAGTCGGTGTGCCCGTACTGCAGCAACCGCTTCGTGATCAGGGAAGACAAGGACAAGGACAAGGAGAGGGGATGAAGGCGCAGTGTCTCAAGGTGCACCCGGGAAACCCGCAGGCGCGGCTGTTGCGGCAGGCGGCGCAGTGCGTCACGGACGGCGGCGTGATCGCCTACCCGACCGATTCGCACTACGCGCTCGGGTGCGCGATCAGCAACACGGAGGGGGTGCGGCGCATCCGGGCGATCCGCCAGACCGGCGACGGCCACCACTTCGCGCTGGCGGTGCGCGACCTTTCCGGGCTGGGCGACTACGCGATGCTCGGCAACACCGACTTCCGGTTCCTGAAGTCGTGCATCCCCGGGCCGTTCACGTTCGTCATGCGCGCGACCAAGCTGGTCCCTGGGCAGCTGGCGCACCCGAGGAAGAAGACCGTCGGGATCCGCAACATCGGCGGCAAGGTGGTGCCGGCGCTGCTTGACGGGCTGGGCGGGCCGCTGATCACGTCGACGCTGTGCCTGGGGGCCGACTCCCCGGCGGTCGCCGACGTCGCCGAGGTGTTCGATGAGGTGCGCGCGCTCGTCGACCTCGTGCTCGACTCGGGGCCGTGCCCCGGCGAGCCGACGACGGTGATCGACATGACCCAGACCCCGTACGCCCTGCTCCGCGCGGGCGCCGGTCGCAGCCCGGCGCTGTTGGAGGAGAGCGCCTAGCCGCGCCGCGGTCCGCTCGATGGCTGCATCAGAGACTGTCCTGTCGGGGATGCGCCCGACGGGCGCGCTTCACCTGGGACACCTGCGCGGCGTGCTGCGCAACTGGGTGAGGTTCCAGGAGTCGTACGCCTGCCACTACATGGTGGCGGACTGGCACGCGCTGACGACGGACTACGCGAGCCCCGGCGACATGGCCCCGCTGGTCGAGGACATGGTGCTGTGCTGGCTTGCCGCCGGGATCGACCCGGGGCGCTCGGTGCTGTTTGTCCAGTCGCGGGTCCCCGAGCACGCCGAGCTCCACCTGCTGCTTTCGATGGTCTGCCCGCTCCCCTGGCTGGAGCGCATCCCGACGTACCGCGACCAGCAGACGCAGCTGAAGGACCGCGACCTGAACACCTACGGGTTCCTGGGGTATCCCCTGCTGCAAAGCGCGGACATCCTGGTCTACCGGGCCGGGCTGGTCCCGGTGGGGGAGGACCAGGTGCCCCACGTCGAGTTCTCCCGGGAGGTCGCCCGGCGCTTCAACCACATCTGCGGGGCCGACCCGGGGTCGGCGGAGCGGCTGGAGGCGGCGCGCGCCCGGCTGGCTCCCGGGCTGTCCGCGCGGCTGGAGCAAATGGGGCGGGAGTTCCAGGAGCGGGGGGACCGGGACCGGCTGGACGACGCCCTCGGGCTGATCCGCGCGGCCGAGGGGTTGGGGGACGCGGAGCGCGATGCGCTGTCGGCGTCGGTGCGCGGCACCCGGCGCCAGATCCTGCCGGAGCCGCGGGTGATGCTCACCGAGGATCCGAGGGTGACCGGGCTTGACGGCAGGAAGATGTCGAAGTCGTACGGCAACACCATCGGCCTGCTGGAGGAGGAGGGCGAGATCGAGCGCAAGTTCCTGGCGATGCCGACGGACCCGGCCCGGGTGAGGCGCACGGACCCCGGCGACCCGGAGAAGTGCCCGGTCTGGGAGTTCCACAAGATCTACTCGGACGGGGAGGAGCGGGCGCGCCTCCACGAGGGGTGCACGACCGCCGGGATCGGGTGCGTCGAGTGCAAGCGCTCGGCGCTGGGCGGCATCCAGCGGGAAGTCGCCCCGATCCGCGAGCGCGCCCGCGAGATCCGCCGCGACACCGGGATGGTCGCGGAGGTGCTCAGGAAGGGGTCGCTGAAGGCGCGGGAGGTCGCCGGGGAGACCATGGCGTCCGTGCGGCAGGCGATGGGGCTGGGCGCGTGAGCGAGGACGCCCCGCTCGCAATCGTCAACGGCGAGGCGTTCGACGCCCGGCCGGCGTCGTTGCACATCCCCCGCGAGGCGATGCGGGTCTTCCTGGAGAACTTCACCGGCCCGCTGGACCTCCTGCTCCACCTG
Source organism: uncultured Gammaproteobacteria bacterium (assembly GCA_964654265.1). Taxonomy (GTDB): domain Bacteria; phylum Pseudomonadota; class Gammaproteobacteria; order Tethybacterales; family CBDBMS01; genus CBDBMS01. Next base: position 4,030 of record CAZZIL010000266.1, read on the forward strand.
GTGCGCCGCCACCGCGTCGACGTGCGCGACATCCCGGTCGCGGAGCTGACCCGGCAGTACATCTCCTACGTGGAGGAGGTGGTCGCGCTCCAGCTGGAGCTCGCCGCCGAGTACCTGGCGATGTCCGCGATCCTGATCGAGATCAAGTCGCGGATGCTGCTGCCGGCGCCGGAGGAGCCCGACGACGAGGAGGAGGACCCGCGCGCCGAGCTGGTCCGGCGACTGGTCGAGTACGAGCGGATCAAGAACGCCGGGCGCCGGCTCGGCGAGTTGCCGCGCAGCGGGCGCGACTTCCTGGTGGCGCGCATCGCGCCGGTGGCGGCCTCACGGCCGAAGCCCAGGCTGGACGCGGGCGAGCTGGCGATCGCGCTGTCGGCCGCGGCCGAGCGCGCCCGCGCGCCGCGCGAGCTGGTGATCGGGCGGGACCGCATGACCCTGCGCGAGGCGATGACGATGGTGATGAAGGACCTGTCCGCGCGCGGGAAAAGCGACTTCCTGGGACTGTTCGACGGCGCGGACGCGCCGCCGGCCGACCAGGTGGGGGTCGTGATGATGGCGGTGCTGGAGCTGGCCAACGAGCGCCTGGTGAGAATCCGCCAAGGCAAGTGGGACGGGCCGATCACGATCCGGCCGGGAAGGCGCGCGCGCAATGGCAATGGCGCCTGACCGGCGGAAGAAGGTCATCGAGATGGTGCTGCTGTGTTCCCAGGAGCCGGTGGACGCCGGGCTGTTGCGCGCGGTCCTGGGCGCGGACGGCTCGTCCCCCCCGGCCGAGAAGGAGGTGCGCGAATCGATCGCCGAGCTTCGCCGCGACTGGGAAGACCGCGCCCTTGAGCTCGCCGAGACCGCCGGCGGCTGGCAGTTCCGCACCCGGCCGGAATTCCGCGAGCACGCGGTGGCCGCCCTGCAGGAGAAGCCGCCGCGGATGACGCGGGTCCTGCTGGAGGTGCTTGCGGTGATCGCCTACCACCAGCCGGCGACCCGGGGGGACATCGAGCGCGTCCGGGGGGTGTCGGTCTTCCCCAACCACATCCGCCAGCTGGAGGAGCACGGCTGGATACGGCCGGTCGGCCACCGGGAGACACCGGGGCGCCCGATGATGTACGGGACCACCCAGGCGTTCCTGGACGACCTCGGGATGGTGTCGCTCGGGGACCTGCCTCCCTTGGACGACGGGACCTCCATCGACGCGCTGCTTGAGGAGGGCGCGGACGCGGCGGACAAGCCCGACGGCGAGGATGATTCTCCGTCGGAGAGGGAGGAGGGCGAGAAAGGGCCGGAGGCCGACGGGGGCGATCCTCCCGCGGCGGGCAACGGCGCCGGGGACCGTTCCCTGTGAGCGCGGACCGCCCGTCGCGGGAGCCGACGGAGAAGCTGCAGAAGATCCTGGCGAACCTCGGCCTCGGGTCCAGGCGCGAGATGGAGGAGTGGATCCAGGACGGCCGCGTCTCGGTGGATGGCCAGACCGCGACGATCGGGACCCGGGTCCACCCGGGCCAGGAGGTACAGGTCGACGGGCGCGAGGTGTCCCGCCAAACGCTCGGCAGGCGGGTCCTCCTCTACAACAAGCCGGAGGGGGAGGAGGTGTCCCGCGCCCCCAGTGGCGACTGCCCGGACGTGTTCGCGGCGTTGCCGGACCCCGGCACCGGGAAGTGGGTCAACATCGGCCGGCTGGACATCGACACCGAGGGACTGTTGCTGTTCACGAACGACGGCGAGTACGCGCACCTGGTCACGCACCCGTCGGGCGGAATGGAGCGCAGGTACCGCGCGCGTGTCGACGGGACGCTTTCCCCGGAGGCGCTGGAGCAGATCAACGCCGGCGAGGCGACGGTCGGGGACCGACCGCTCCGGGATGTCAGGGTGAGTCTCGACCGCGAGCCGAGCGGCAGGAACGCCTGGTACCAGATTGCGCTCCACGAGGGGCGCAACCGGGTGGTGCGACGCCTGTTCGAGGGCAATGGGCTGTCCGTCAACAGGCTGATCCGGGTGGGTTACGGGCCGGTGGACCTGCCGGAGGAGTTGGAGAGAGGACAGTGGGCCGACATGCCTGATGGCATGGTCAACCGCCTTGAGCGTGACGCGCACAAGGCCCGCAAGGCCTTGGGAGCTGACGGAAAGGGCACTGCCCGTGGCAAGGGCACGGCTGGCCGAGCAGGTGCGCCGGGCGGAAAGGGCGCCGACCGCAAAAGGGGCGCGCCCGACCGCGGGAGAGCGGTTGGCGGGAAGGTCTCGCCCCGCAGAGGCGACTCGCCCCGAAGACGGGACGTGACCGATCGGGGCGATGCGCCCGGCAGGAGGGGTTCGTTCCGCGAAAGGGAGGGATTCGACCGCAAGGGCGCGGCTGGCGGAAGAGACGCGCATCGAGAAAGAGGCCCGTCCCGTGGGCGGGACACGGTCGACCGGGGCGATGGGCCCGTCAGGAGAGGTCCGTTCCGTGAGCGAGGGACACCCGCCCGCAGAAGCGCGGTCGGTGGGAGAGGAGCGCCCCGGGAAAGGGACTCGTCCCGTGGACGTGACATGGTCGACCGGGGTGACGCACCTGACAGGAGAGACTCATACCGCGGGAGAGGGGCGCCCAACCGCAGGGATGCGTCCGGGAAGAGCGCGCCCCGAGGGAGAGGTCCGACCCGTGGGCGGGACACAGTCGGTCGGGACGATGCGCCCGGCAGGAGAGGTGCGTTCCGCGAACGGGAGGCATTCGACCGCGAGGGCACGACTGGCGGGAGGGGCGCACCCCGAGGAAGAGACCCGTTCCGCAGGCGGGACACGGCCGACCGGGGTGATGCGCCCGGCAGGAGAGGTGCGTTCCGCGAACGGGAGACATTCGACCGCAAGGGCGCGACTGGCGGGAGGGGCGCACCCCGAGGCAGAGATCCGTTCCGCAGGCGGGACACAACCGACCGGGGCGATGAGCCCGGCAGTAGGGGTCCGTTCCGCGAAAGAGGGACACCCGCGCGCCGAGGCGCGGCCGGCGGCAGAGGTGTTCCCCGGGAAAGGGACTCGTTTCGCGGGCGGGGCGCAGCTGGCCGGGACCGTGCGCCCGGTGGACGAGACAGGAGTCGCGAAAGGGACACCGCCAGCCGAAGAGGCGCGCCCCGAGAGGGAGGCGCCGCCCGTCGGGGAAGCGCGCCCGGCAGCAGAGGCTCGGTCCGCGGCGGAGACGCCCCCGGCGGAAGGGGTGCGGCAGGCGGAAGGGGTGCGCTGGGTGCCCGACGACGCCCGGAGGGGCGACGCACCCCGGCCAGTCGCCCCCGGCAAAGGCGTGACTGACGCTGCCGAGACAGGTGCACCCGTTTGACGGGGTGCGCGGACAACAACCAGGAGAACACCGATGCGTTTCAGAGTGATGGATGTCAGGCGCGGCTTTTGCGCCTACCTGCACGATTCCGCCGATGAGCTGACCGTCTTTGACTGCGGGAGCGAGGGGGCCGTGAGCCCCACGGAACACTTCAGGGACGAACTCGGGAAAAAAAAGATCCGATGCCTGGTGGTCACCAGCTACGACGAGGACCACCTTTCCGATTTTCCCCACCTGAGGGAGTGCATCAGCATTTTTGCGCTGCGCCGGAACGTGTCCGTCACCGCCGACAAGCTGAGGGAAATGAAGGCTGACGATTCCGGGAACGTGACCCTCGCAACGATGTTGCTTCTTTGGATGATAGAGGGGAGTTCGAAGCCGCTCACGGCGGCCACAGCGGTCACGTCGGACGCGTCGACGGCGGGGTCCGAGTACGAGTTGATGAGCTGCTGGCACGGCCCCGACGAATTCAGCGACATGAACAACATGAGCCTTGTGACGTTCCTGGTGTGTCTCGGCAAGGTGTTCCTGATTCCTGGGGATCTTGAGTGGGAAGGTTGGGACAGACATCTGAGGAACCCTCTGTTCTGCTCGGGACTGGCGCAAGTGGATGTTTTCATTGCGTCCCACGACGGCAGGGAGAAGGGCTACCATGAAAGGGTGTTCGAATTCTGCCGCCCCGAGGCGATTGTCCTCTCCGACTCTGGCGTGGAGCATGGGGAGGAGGAGAACATGGCGAGTGTGTACGGAAGACACGTGAAGCCGGACGTGGGGAAGGTGTACACCACACGGGACAACGGCTGGATCGAGTGGAGTCGGGATGCCGGCGGCCGCTGGACAGTTCGCACCGAGCGCGGGGCATCGCGCCAATCATCATGAGGCGGCTCCAGGAGACCCCCCCCTTTGGGGGACTGTCTCGAAGTCCCCACATCGGAGCTTCCGGAACACGGCACCGCCATTGGCCACACCTCTGAGACGTCTGTTCCGCGGCTGTCCGACGCTTCCTCGGGGCCGTCCGTCAGTAGACCCGCGCGCGGACAAGAACAAAGGACTTTCCCGCGCATCGGGACGCCGACACCCGGTTGCCATGCGGTCGGCGCACGGGCAGCTGTCGGACCCCGCATCCCGACAGCCTGCCGGGTGCGCGGTCATTCCCTGCACTTGGCGCGTGCCTGTTCGATTCCGGCGGAGGCCCCTGAAATGTCAAGACGGTACACCAGTTCGCGCCTGTTGTCGTGCAGCGCGTGCTGCCCCTTTTGGTACAGGACCCTTGCCGTGACCCTGTCGTTGGCAAGGAGATTCTCCAAGGCGGGCCGTGTGTCTGGCCATCCGACCGCATGTGGCCAGGGGGATGGCAGGTTGTCGAGATTTTCGGTGCGGAGGGTGCCGTCGCCCCAACGGACCTTCACACGACGCGAGTAGGGCTGTTTGCGTCCCCAGCTTGATATGGCGTCGCTAAAGTAGACGTAGACGCCTTCCTTGTGGTCCGCGTCGGTCCCGCAATAGAATCCCACGCCCGCGCGGGGGATGTCACTGCCAAAGCCTATCGCCACAACGAGTGACTCGACGGATTCACGCGGGGCGTGCCATGAGGTGAAGGCCCACCACTTGCCTTCGTGTGACATGGTCTCCCACTCCTCGCCAGCGGCGGGATGGGTGGAGCCACATCCTAGGGTGAACAATGCGAGGGCTGACAGGACCACGATCCCAAGGATTTTCCGGTGGGTTGCCATTGCGGTGTCTCCGGACGAATTTCTGCTTGCATGATTCTAGCATAGACTCTGGGGGATGTCAACCCACCTGTCTGTCCGTGCTTGCGGTAGCATGTGTGACAGATGTCTCGGGCGTTCGTTGCCCGGCCAGCCGGTTTGGATGAAGGCGCAAATGATGCTCTTGCAGTCGGCGCACCCGCTGCCAGTGGCGGCGGAGACCGAAAACATGGCTGTCACCACGTCGCGCTCGGGGATTGGGAAGATGCCGGTGTCACGCTCCCGTCTTCGTGACACGCCACGCGACCGATCCATTTTCCCCGGGAACTGAAACTCCGGAATAGGGACTTGTCACCCCCTGCATTTGGCGCGTGCCTGCTCGATTGCGGCGGTGGCCCCCGAAATGTCAAATTGGAACGAGGCATCGTAGGTGTACCGGTGCCTGGTGATGGAGTAGTCATAATTCATGTGCCCGTAGGTCATGGTGTGCGGAACCTCGACCGTGACCTTGTCATTGGCGAGGAGATTTTTCAGGGCGGGCTGTGTGGCCGGCCATCCGTACGTGTATGGCCATCCTGAGGGGTGCCGCCAAGGGGATGGGATCTCCCCGAAGCTTTCAACTTGGGGTGTGCCATCGCCCCAGTGAACTTTCATGAGGCCTGTGTTGGGCTCATCACTAAAATAAACAAACACTTCTTCTTTGTGGTCGCCGACGGTCTCGCAAGAAAAGCCCACGCCTGCGCGTAGCATGTCATAGCCCACTACCGCCGAAAGCCTATCGAAGAATCCTCGCGTAGCATGCCACGAGGAAAATGTCCACCACTTGCCGTCTTGCGATATGGTTTCCCACTCCTCACCCCCCGCGTAGTGGTGAAGACCGCACCCTTGAGCGAGCAATACAAGAGCCGACAGGGTTACGAGAGCGAGGATTTTTCTGAGAGTTGCCATTTTCGATGTCTCCGAGTCAGTGACCGCCTGCGTGTGTTGGGCGATTCTAGTGGTGGTATGGGTGGTTTCAATCCCCCTGTCTGCCTGTGCTTGCGGCGGCATGTGTGCGTAACGGGCGTCGCTGATGTTCATCTGCCCGGTCAGCCGGTCTCGACAAAGCCCCGGATGACGCTGCCGAAGTCGAGGCGTCCGTTGCCGCCCTGCTGGTGGTGGCGGAAGATCTGGTTGGCGAGCGCGCCGAGCGGGGTGTAGGCGCCGCTGAGCCGTGCGGCCTCCATCGCGAGGTCCGAGTCCTTGACCATGAGGTCGGTGAGGAACCCGCCCTCGTAGCCCTTGGACGACGGGACGTTCTCCATGATCCCGGGGTAGGGGTTGTACTTCTGCAGGCACCAGTTCGTGCCTGAGCTCTCCCTCATGATCGCGGCGAGCGTCTCGGGGGCGAGCCCGTTCGCCTGGGCGAGCCCGTAGGCCTCCCCGGTGGCGATCATCTGCACCGAGAGCAGCATGTTGTTGCAGATCTTGGCGAGTTGCCCGTTGCCGGGGCCGCCCGCGTGGAAGATGTTCGCCCCCATCTGTCCGAGCAGCGGGCGGGCGCGCTCAAGCGCCCCGGTGTCGCCGCCGACGATGAAGCTCAGGGTCGCGCCCTGCGCCCCGGTGATCCCACCGGACACCGGCGCGTCGAGCGCGGCGATCCCCATTTGGGCCGCCGCCGCGTGGAACGCCTTGGACGCGTGCACCGACGTCGTGCTGCAGTCGACAAAGACCGCCTCCCGCGGGGCGAGCGAGAGCAGGCCGCCGTCGCCGGTGTGCAACGACAGCATCTGCGCGTCGCCGGGAAGCATGGAGAACACGAAGTCGGCGCCCTCGACGGTCGTAGCGGCGTCGCCCCGGTCCTCCACGGCGAGCGCGACGCCGCGCGTGCGCGACTCGGCGACCGGGTCGAAACCGGCGACGCGGTGGCCGGCCTTCGCGAGATTGGCGGCCATCGGCAGGCCCATGTTGCCGAGGCCGAAGAACGCGACGTTTGCCATGGGGGTTTCTCCTCCCGTTACGGGTTGCTGTGGCGCAGGGACATCGCCGCCTGGTGTTGCGCCAGCGCCTCCTCGGGCGCGTTCCCGGACGTGTGCAGCATGTGCGCGAGCGCGTCGTGGGTCGCCGCGTCGGGAACGAGCGACAGCGAGGCCTCCAGCATCTCGCGGGACTTCTTCCACAGCGCCTTGCGCGCGTAGAGCATGCCGAGCGCGCGCAACAGGGGTGCGTTTTTCCCGTTGTCGGCCAGCTGCCGCTCGGCGACCGGGACCGCCGCGTCGACCACCGTGTCGGATCCGGCGGTCGCGACGGTCTCGAGAACGTCAGGCTCCGGCCGCGATTTCGCCAGGTCCTTGAGGATCTCGTCGGCCTTGGCGGTGTTGCCGACCTTGGCGAGTTGCCGGGCGGCGGCCAGGGCGATCTCAGGGTGTCCCTTTGCCGGCTCGGCGAGGTGATCCTTCCACAGACGCGCAAGGACCTCGGGGTCGCCGATCCCCCCGATGTGCCGTGTTGCCTGTGCCAGCGGGTCCGTATCGGGGGGGGCGCCGACCCGGGCGACGGCCAGCCAGGCGAGAAGCGCCGCCTGGTGGTCGCCCAAACCGTCCTGGCACTGCGCGATGAGCCGGAGGAGCCGCCCGGCCTTGGGTTGGGACGGCAACGCCGCCTGGAACTCCGCGAGCGCTGCCGGCTTGCGCCCGTCGGCGAGCGCGGCGCAGCCTTGCGCGACCCGCCGCATCGGCGACTGCGGGTCGCCCTTCGCCTGGACGGCCTTGCCCAGCAGCGAGACGTGCCGTTGCGCCATCCCTTGCGCCTGCGCGCTGAACGCCGCGAGCAGGTAGGCCTCCTGCGACGCGGCCTTCGTCCCCGCCAGCTGCGTGAGGTTGCGCTCGGCGGCGCTCTCGTCACCCAGGACCATTGCCCGGAGACTCTCCTCGACGAGGCGTCCCTTCTTCTCGGTGGCCCGCCGGTCGCGCCAGGAGCGGATGTGCCGGGGAAGGAACACCAGGAAGTGGAGGAGCCGCACCAGGACATGGATTGCCACCACCGCCAGTATGAACGCCAGCAACAACAGCGAGAGCGTGGGTTCCGCCACTACCCCGAGGAACTCGATCCGCACCGTCTGGTGGAGATAGAAGTGGTGCGCCGCCCACAGCAACGCGAGCGCCCCGACAAACAGCAGGAACTTGAGCAGGAGTCTCATGGCACGGCGCTCCAGGCGGTGGACGCCGCCGCCAGGCCGTACGACGGCAGGCCGAGCCCGGACAGCTCGTCAAGCAGATCCCGGAGCCGGGCGAGGGCGCCCTCGGGATACAGGGGCGCGAAGGTGTCGACGTCTTGGCGGACCGACTCGATCTGCGCGGCGTAGTTCTCCGCGTCGCCGACGAGCGCGAGCGTGCGCGCGTTGCGCGCGCCTGCGCGCGCCGAGAGGAGGTTCGCCTCCTCCGCCAGGGGGGCGCGCTTGACGTCGGCCAACCCGTAGAGGAAGCCGACAACCCCCTCGGCCTTCACCTCCTGCTCCCCGGTCTCCAGCGGGCTTGCGAGCGTCTCCTCCAGCTCGCCGATCTTCCGCAACAGCTCGTCCCGGGAGGGGAGGGCCGACAGCGCCTCGATGTCGGCCTCAAGCACCCGCCTCAGCGCGCCCTCCTGGTCGGGGATGAACGGCAGCACCGTGCGCAGCTCGTCGATCACCAGGCCCGGGTCGCCCGTCGCGCGCAGCCGGACGTCCGCGAGCACGATGCGCAGCTGGTGCAGCGGGATCGAGCTTCGGTGCTCGGATATCCCCTGGGAGGAGCCGATCTCCTGCCCGAGGCGCTCGATGATCTCCTCCATGCGCGAGACCTTCCCTTCGACCCTGGAGATCCGGTCCTCAAGCGCGCCGACCTGGCCCAGGACCGAGTCGTCAAGGCTGCGGTCGACGTACTCGTCAAGCAGCCCGGCCGGGTCCGGGAGGTCCTCGATCACCCGCTTGACGACCAGCATGTCGTAGGCGAGGTAGCCGCCGAGTCCCAAGGCCGCGGCGGCAAGGATGAACGTGAAGCACCCGCCCCCGCCGCGGCGGGGCGGTTGCTTGTCGCCGGGCGGCCCGTCCGTCTTGGGGGGGACCGGCGGCGGGCCCTTCCCTCCCGGGTCGCCCTCCATGTCCACCGGGGTCACCTTGGCCATTCGCCCCCTCCCCGGTCCGGGACGGCCGCCCTACCCAAGGACCTGCTCCGCCAGCCGGACGACCGCCTCGGCGGTGCCGTTCTCCGCCAGGTGCGTCCGGGCGAACCCCTCGCTCTCCGCCAGCTTCTGGATCGCCGTGTGGTGGGTCAGCACCGGGACGTCGAAGAGCTCCCTCCGGTGCTCGCCAAGCTGCTCCAGCAGGTTCTTGAGCGTGGTCTTGCTGTGGACGACCATCGCGGAGAACGGGTCCTGGCGGTGCTCCTCGCGGATCGCGTCGGCCGCCGGGTCCCCGGGAAGGTTCCGGTAACACGGGACGTAGTGGGCGTTCGCCCCGCGCCGCAGGAACTCGAAGATCATCTGGTGACTCCCGCTGTCGCCGGCGATCATGTAGATGCGCTGCTCGGCAACGTCGAGAAACTCCGGCATCGCCAGCAGGCTGGTGGCGTCGCCGACGTCCTTGGGGTGGTGGACGTCGGTCACGCCCTGGGTGCGCAGGGCGTGCGCCGTCGACAGCCCGGGGGCGAAGTACTCGGTGTGGTTCGGGAGCCTGAGCCCCGCCTTCTTCAGGTGCTCCATGAAGAACTGCACCGAGCTGGGACTCACGAAGATCGCCTTGTCCACCTGGTCGATGCCGTCGAGCATCTCGCGCAACGGCGGCGACTCGTGCGCCACCAGCTTGATCATCGGGTGGTGCGACACCTTCGCCTCCGCGTGCCGCAGGGTGTTGACCAGGATCTCGGCCGGCCCCTCCGGCCGCAGCACCAGGAAGTGCTTCCCGCTCAGGTTTGCCATGTGCTCTCGTCCTCCGTGCCGTGGTTTTCGGGGGGACGTCCCCCGGCGGGCTCCAGCAGCCGTTGCCCGGCGCGCGCGCCGATCGCCTCCGGGTCGGCGGCATCGCCCGACTCGGAGACGGTGCGCACTCCGGCGCCGGCCGCATCGAAGAGGATTGCCCGCACGGTGATGCGCCCGCCGTCGAGCGTGGCGTGCGCCCCGAGCGCGGTGTGGCAGTCCCCCCCGATCCTCGCGGCGACGGCGCGCTCGCACCGGCTGACGGCCATCGCGTCGTCTGAGCCGATGGCGTGGGCAAGCTCAATCATCTCGCGGTCCTTCCGCATGCATTCTATCCCGATTGCCCCCTGGCATGCGGCCGGGATGAAAATTTCCGGGTCGAGGCGCTCGGTGGCGCGGTGGCCGAGGCCGAGCCGGTCGAGCCCGGCGGCGGCGAGGATGAGCGCGTCGACCTCCCGGCGTTCGAGCTTCGCGAGCCGCGTCCCGACGTTGCCGCGCACCGGGACGGCGCGCAGGTCCGGCCGCAGGTGGCGCAGCAGCGCCGTCCGCCGCGGGCTGGAGGTCCCGACAACGGAGCCGGGCTGGAGCTCGTCCAGGCGCAGGCCGTCGTGGCCGACGAGGGCGTCGCGCGGGTCGGCGCGCCCGGCCACGCCCGCGAGGACGAAGCCGTCGGCGAGCGCCGAGCCGACGTCCTTGAGCGAGTGCGCGGCGGCGCGCGCCTGTCCGTCGGCGAGACGCTCCTCCAGAGCCTTGACAAACAGCTCCTTCCCGCCGGCGTCGGCGAGCGGGCCGGGCGTGCGGTCGCCCTGGCTGACGACCGGGAGCGTCTCCCACCGCATGTCGGGGCGGCTCTCGCGCAGTGCCTCCAGGACGGCCCGCGCCTGCGCGAGCGCGAGCGGGCTCGCGCGCGTCGCGAGCAGGTGGGTGGGCGCGCCCACGCCGTCAGCCGAGCACGGCGACGAGCAGCAGGGCGGCGGCGAGCGCCGCGGTCGCGAGGCGCAGCCTCCGGATCTGCCGGGCGGTCTCCTCGTCGGGCCCTGGCGGGCGCTCCTGCCGCGCCCGCATCAGCAGCTTGCGCGCGACCTGCGCGGTCTCCGGGATCAGCGAGACCAGCTCGGGTGCGCGCTCGCGGAGTTTTTCGAGGTTGTGCCGCAGGCTGTAGTGTTCCCGCGCCCACTTCTCCATCATCGGCTTGGCGGTCTCCCACAGGTTGATCTCCGGGTAGAGCTCGCGCCCGAGGCCCTCGATGTTGAGCAGCGTCTTCTGCAGGAGCACGAGCTGGGGCTGCACCTGGACGTTGAAGCTGCGCGCCGTGTGGAAGAGGTCGACGAGGAGCCGCCCGAACGAGATGTCCTTGAGCGGCTTGGAGAAGATCGGCTCGCACACCGCGTGCAGCTCGGTCTCGAACTCGTGGATCGGGGTGTCGGGCGGGGTCCACCCCGCCTCGACGTGCATGACGGCGACCCGGCGGTAGTCGCGGTTGAAGAACGCCAGGAAGTTGTGCGCGAGGTACTCCTTGTCGAAGTCGGAGAGCATGCCGGCGATGCCGAAGTCGAGCAGGATGATCGCGCCGTCGTCGCTGACGCGGATGTTCCCCGGGTGCATGTCGGCGTGGAAGAAGCTGTCGCGGAACACCTCGGTGAAGAACAGCTCGATCCCGGTCTTGGCGAGCGTCGGGATGTCGATCCCCTTCTCGGCGAGCCGCTCCTTGTCGAGGATCGGCGTCCCCTCGAGGTACTCCATGACCATGACGTCGCGGGTGCACAGGTCCCAGTGGACCCTGGGGACCACCAGCTTCTTCGAGCCGGCGAAGTTGCGGCGGATGCGCTCGGAGTTGACGGCCTCGTGCTTGAGGTTCATCTCCTCGGCCAGGTGCTTGCGGAACTCGTCGACGACCGCGCGCGGCCGCAGGCGCCGGCCGTCCTTGAGCAGCGTCTCCAGCAGGAACGCGAACGAGTTCATCAGGCGCAGGTCCTTGCGCACCACCGGCTCGATGCCGGGGCGCAGCACCTTGACGGCGACCGTGTCGCCGCCGGCGAGCACGGCGCGGTGCACCTGCGCGATCGACGCGCTGCCGATCGGCTCGTCGTCGAACTCGGCGAAGACCTCGCCGATGGGCCGGCCGAGCGACTCCTCGACGCTCGCGCGGATGTCGGCGGGCGTCTCGGGCGACACCCGGTCCTGCAGCTTCCTCAGCTCGTCGACGATGTCCGACGGCAGCAGGTCCGGCCGGGTCGACAGCGCCTGCCCCAGCTTGATGAACAGCGGCCCCAGCGCCTCCAGCGCGTTGCGCAGGCGCACCGCCCGCGGGGCGGTGTGGCGCCCCCAGATGAACAGGTGCTTCCACAGGGTGACCGCCCACCCCCGGCGGAAGCTCGAGATCAGCACCTCGTCCAGGCCGTGCTGGCGGGAGACCAGGAGGATCTTGAGGAGTCGGAACAGGCCCATCGCGGGAACGCAAGTATAGTGGCACCGGGACGGTTGTCCCGGCGCCGGCGGGCGCGCCGCCCGGCCTGCCGGCGCGGCGCCGGGCCGCCCCGGCCATATAATCCCGGCCATGGGGACGGTGCGCGCACTCCTGCCGGGCGCCGGCGCGGGCCGGCGCTTCGGCGGGGGCGTCCCGAAGCAGCGCCGGCTCCTCAACGGGCGCCCGCTGATGGTGCACACCGTCGCGGCGTTCCTGGGGGCCGAAGGGATCGCGAGCGTGCACGTGGTGCTCTCCCCGGGCGACCGGGGGGAGGACCTCGCCGGGCTGGACGCGCCCGCGGGCGGCCCGCGCCTTGTGGTGCACCGCTGCGGCGGCGCCACCCGCGGCGAGAGCGTGCTCAACGGCCTGCTGGAGATGGGCGCCGCCCCCGGCGACTGGGTCGCGGTCCACGACATGGCGCGCCCGTGCGTCGGCGCGGACCTGATCGGCAGGATCCTCGACGGGATCGACCGGGAGGAGCACGGGCGGATTGCCGCGCTGCCGGTGCGCGACACGGTGAAGCGGGTGGCCGGCGGCCAGGCCCGGGGGACGGTCGCGCGCGACGGGAAATGGCTGGCGCAGACCCCGCAGGCGTTCCGCCACGGCGACCTGGTCGGGATGCTTCGCGCCGGCACGGACGTCCCCGACGAGTCGGCGGCCTTCGAGGCCGCCGGGCGCTTCCCGACGGTGGTTGCGGGGGACCCGTCGAACATCAAGGTGACGGTCCCGGCGGACCTGGCGCTGGCCGAGGCGATCCTCGGCGCGCGCGCGCGCGCATGAGCCGGGTGGGGCTCGGCGTCGACGCCCACGCGTTCGCGCCCGGCCGGCGGCTGGTCCTGGGGGGCGTCGACATTCCCCACCCGGTCGGGCTCGCCGGGCACAGCGACGCCGATGTGGTCGCGCACGCGCTGTGCGACGCGCTGCTCGGCGCCGCCGGGTTGGGCGACATCGGCGAGCACTTCCCGGACTCGGACCCGGCGTTCGAGGGGGCGCACGGCATGGACCTCCTGGGCCGGGTCGCCGCCATGGTGCGCGGCCGCGGCCTGGAGATCGTCAACGCCGATGTCACGGTGCTCGCGGAGGAGCCGCGGGTGTCCCCCCACCGCGGGGCGATGCGGGAGAACCTTGCCGGCGCGATGGGGATCGGCGCGGACCGGGTGGGGGTCAAGGCGACGACGACCGAGGGCATGGGCCTGGTCGGCAGAAGGGAGGGCATCGTCGCCTTGGCGGTCGCGCTGGTCGGGCCGTGACGGGCGGGGTGCCGGATTCCGACGTGGTCCGGCTGGCGCGCGACCTGATCGCGCGCCGGTCGGTCACCCCGGACGACGGGGGGTGCCTCCGCCTGGTCGCGGACACCCTTGGCCGCGCCGGGTTCTCCGAGGAGCGGCTCGACGCCGGGGGCGTCTCCAACCTGTGGTCGGTCTGGGGCTCCTCCGGGCGCCTGCTGGTGTTCGCCGGGCACGTGGACGTCGTCCCGCCGGGGGACCCGGCGGGGTGGGAGTCCGACCCGTTCACGCCGGCGGTGCGCGACGGCAGGCTGCACGGCCGCGGCGCGTGCGACATGAAGGGGGCGGTCGCCGCGATGGTGTGCGCGGCGGCGTCCGCCGCGGCGTCCGGGCGCATCCGCGAGGGGCGCATCGGCGTGCTGCTGACGTCGGACGAGGAGGGGGACGCCGTCCACGGGACGGACCACGTCGTGCGCGAGCTCTCTGCGCGCGGGGTGGCGATCGACCACTGCCTGGTCGGCGAGCCCACCTCGTGCGCGCGCCTGGGCGACACGGCCAAGAACGGCCGGCGCGGCTCGCTGACGCTGGCGCTGGAGGTCCCCGGGATCCAGGGGCACTCCGCCTACCCGGAGCGCGCCGACAACGCCGCGCACCGGGCGGTGGCGCTGCTCTCCCGCCTCATCGGCGCGGACTGGAACCCGGCCCCCCCGGCGGAGGGGTTTCCGCCCAACGGGCTGCAGGTCACGGACCTGCGCAGCGGGCTCGGCGTCACCAACGTGATTCCCGGGTCGGCGCGCGCGCTGGTCAACATCCGTTACGCGCCGCCGGAGACGGCGGCGGGACTGGCCGCCCGCGCCGAGGCGCTGTTGGGCCCGGACCTGGCGCGTTGCCGGCACGAGTGGATCCACGGGGCCGAGCCTTACGTGTGCGGCGCCGACACCCGGCTCGCCCGGGAACTGAAGGCGGCCATCGGGGAGCTGCTCGGCGTCCAGGCGGGGTTCTCGTGCGGCGGCGGAACCTCGGACGGGCGCTTCCTCGCGCGGATCAGCCGGGAGCTGGTCGAGTTCGGCCCGGTGGGGGCGTCGATGCACCAGGAGAACGAGCACGTGGGCGTCGGCGAGCTGGAGGACCTTAGGAGGGTGTACCAGCGCTTGGCGCACAAGCTGCTGGAATAGCGCGACAATCTTCCCCGGCCCGGCCGCGCCGCGGCGCGCCGGCCGCGGCGCCCGCCCGGTCGCGGGGGCTACCCTATAATTTGCGCATGGACGAGAGCGGCAAGGTCGACATCCTGGTGCGTTCGATCGCGGCCTTCTGGGAGCGCATCGCGTCGTTTCTGACGCTGTTCCTGATGGCGGCGGCGATCCTGGTGGTCGGCGTGCTGATCGCGGTGGTGGCGCGCATCTTCGTGTCGCGCTTCCTGAAGCTGGTGAAGTTCGACCGCTTCGTGGAGCGCTCCGGGCTGGAGAGCTTTTTCAGCGCGAGTCCCTACCCGGTGACGCTTTCCGGGATCATCGGCTGGATCGTGTTCATCCTGATCATCCTGACGACGATGATCGCGGCGGCGGACCTGTTGCACCTGACGATCATCTCGCACATCTTCGAGCGGATCGTGCTCTACCTGCCGCGGGTGATCCTGGCGGTGCTGATCCTGGTGTTCGGCGTGGTGTTCTCGCGCTTCCTGAACAACTTCGTGTTCGGGGCGCTGACGAAGGCGAGGGTGGGGAACGCGCTGACGATCAGCACGACGTGCGAGTACATGGCGCAGGTGTTCGTCTGGTTCTTCGCGCTGGAGCAGCTGCTGGAGACCCACCTGCTGCTGGTCGCCTTCGCGATCCTGTTCGGCGCGTTCTGCCTGGCGGGGGCGATCGCCTTCGGCCTCGCCGGCAGAAGGCACGCGAGCCGGCTTCTGTCGAAGGGGCTGGAGAAGATCGAGGGGCGGGAGTGACCGCGCGCGCCCGCCCGGCTCTGGAGGCGCCCGGCGGCGAGCGGCGGATCCTGCTGCACTCGTGCTGCGCGCCGTGCGCCGGCGAGGTGATCGAGGCGCTGCTGGCGTCGTCGATCGAGCCGACGGTGTACTTCCACAACCCGAACATCCACCCGGCGGAGGAGTACCTGATGCGCAAGCGGGAGAACGTCCGCTTCTGCGAGGACCGGGGCGTGCGCTTCGTCGACGCCGACTACGATGTCGACGCGTGGTTCGACCGCACCCGCGGGCTGGAGGACGAGCCGGAGCGCGGCGCCCGCTGCGAGGTGTGCTTCGACATGCGCTTCGAGCGCACGGCGGAGTATGCGCGCGCCAACGGGTTCCGGGTGGTGTCGAGCACGCTGGGGATCTCGCGCTGGAAGGACATGGAGCAGGTGAACCGGTGCGGCGTGCGGGCGGCGGGACGGCACGGCGTCGAGTACTGGACCCTCAACTGGAGGAAGGGGGGCGGCAGCCAGCGCATGGTCGAGATCGCCAAGCGGGAGGGGTTCTACCAGCAGGAGTACTGCGGGTGCGTCTACTCGCTTCGCGACACCAACCGCTGGCGCCAGGCGAACGGTCGCCCGCGCGTGCGGCGGGGGGTGCGCTTCTACACGCGCGAGGAGGTCGCCCGGGCCGGTGAGTGACCTGCCGCAGTTCCGCATCCGGACGGTCGCGCTGTTCTGCCGCTTCCAGCGGTCGACGAGCGTCGCCTCGGCGGTGATCGACCTGGTGAAGTGCCTGCTGACGCGCAAGATCGCGATCCTCACCAACGAGGAGACGGTCGGGCTCAGCGGGATCCGCCCGCGGCCGGAGGTGTCGGTGCGCCCGATCGACGACATCGCCGAGGCCGACCTCGCGGTCATCGTCGGCGGCGACGGCACGTTCATCAACCTGGCGCGGCGGATCGCGCCGCAGGGGGTGCCGCTGCTCGGGATCAACCTCGGCCGGGTCGGGTTCCTCACGGACGTCAACGTCCGCGGGATGGTCGAGTCGATGGCCGAGGTCCTCGAGGGCGGGTTCTCGGTCGAGGAGCGCATGATGCTGGACGTGAGGCCGTCGGCCCCGCCGCCGGCGCCCGACGACCAGCTGGCGGTGAACGACGTGGCGCTGAGCCGCGGGGCCGACGGGCGCATCATCGAGGTGTCGATCAGCATCAACGGCAGCCAGGCGTTCCAGTTGCGCGGGGACGGCGCGATCTTCTCGACCCCGACCGGGTCGACCGCCTACGCGATGGCGGCGGGCGGGCCGATCATCGCCCCGGACCTGCACTCGATCTCGATCGTCCCGCTGAACGCGTACTCGCTCACCCTGCGGCCGCTCGCCGTGAGCCCCGACAGCGTCATCTCGGTCAAGCTGATCAAGGGGCAGGGGACGTTGGTCCACCTCGACGGGAGCGTCAGCTGGGACGTCCACGAGGGCGACACGATCACGATCAGCCGCTACCGCACGGCGTTGCGCGTGGTGCACCCCTTGGGCTACGACTTCTACCAGAACCTTCGCCAAAAGCTCCACTGGGCGCGCTGAATGCTGCTGTCGTTGCACGTCAGGGACTTCGTGCTGGTCCGCGAGGCGGCGCTGGAGTTCGGCGGCGGGCTCTGCGTCCTGACCGGCGAGACCGGGGCGGGGAAGTCGATGCTGGTGGACGCCCTGCAGCTCGTGTGCGGGCGCCGCGACTCGCGCGACGCCCGGTCCGCCCCCGGCGCCCGCTCGGAGCTGTCGGCGTGCTTTGACGTGTCGTCGGCGCCCGGCGCGCGCGACTGGCTGCGCGCCGCGGCGCTCGACGGCGGGGACGACGGGGAGCAAGTCGCGATCCGGCGGGTCATCGAGGACGGCCGGCGGTCGCGCTGCTTTGTCAACGGCAGCCCGGCGACGCTCGGCCAGGTGCGCGAGCTGACGTCGCTGCTCATCGACATCCACGGGCAGCACGACAGCCTCCGGCTGCTGGAGCCGGAGCGCCGGCGCGACCTGCTGGACGGGCACGCGGGCACGCTCGCGTTGCGCGCCGAGCTGGGGGGGCTCCACTCCCGGCGGGCCGGCCTCGCGCGCCGCCTGGCGGAGCTGGCGGGGGGGCGCGCGGCCAGGGAGCGCCGGCGCGACGAGCTCCGGCAGGAGCTGGGGGAGCTGTCGGCGATCGGCTTCAGCGCGCAACGCTGGTCGGAGGTCGACGCCCGCGCCCGCCGGGCGCACGGCCTGACGGAGCTGCGCGAGGGGCACGCCGGGCTGTCGGAGGCGCTCGACGGGGAGGCCGGGGCGCTCCGCCTGCTTGGCGAGGCCCGGAAGATCGCCGGGGAGCTTGAGCGGGTGGATCCCGAACTGGGACCGCTGGCGCGCCAGGCGGAGCACGTCGCCGGGCTCGCGGACGAGCTGGCCCGAGAGGTCGCGCGCTCGGCGGAGCGCATCGGCGAGGACGCGGAGGACATCGGCCAGCTGGAGTCGTTCCTGTCGGAGGCGCACCGGCTGATGGCGCGGCACCGGTGCCTGACCGCCGAGGCGCTCGACGAACGCATGCGGGAGATGGAGGCCGAGCTGGAGGGGCTTGGCGAGGATGCCGGGCACCAGAGGCTCGCGGAGGAGGTCGTGGCGCTGGAGATGCGGATGGAGAGGCTTGCCAAGGATCTCACGCGCAAGCGGTCGGCGGCGGCCCGGAAGGCCTCGCGGGCGGTCGGCGCGATGCTCGGTGATCTCGGCATGCCGGACGCGACCTTCTCCATCGGGCTGGAGCCCAGGGGGGAGATCGGCGCCGACGGCGCGGAGCGGGTGCGCTTCCTCGTCT
>CAZZIL010000267.1:0-3445 GCA_964654265.1 uncultured Gammaproteobacteria bacterium
TCAGCTGGTCCATGTTCGCCTCGGTGTCCTGCCAGATCGCCGAGAGGTCCGCGCGCATCTTCGAGACGACGCCGAACACGCGGTTCTCGCGCACGAGCTCGCGGAGCTTGCTGCGGTCCTCCTGGGTCAGGCGGTTCTCCATCCCCATCAGCCAGTTGCGGATGGTGCTCACGGTCGGCGGCGAGGCGTGCTTCCCCTTGATCGTCTTGAGTTCCTTCAGGCAGGACGACTTGACCGCCTTGGTGAACCGGGTGATCACATCGAAGCGGTTCTGCAGGATCGAGTTGACGGTGTCGAGGTCGCACAGGTGCTTGCTGTCCCGCTCGGAGATCAGGCGTGGCGCCACGCGCTTGACCTTTGCGAGGCCGAGCGCGCGCAACACGCAGATGTAGAGCCAGCCCAGGTCGAACTCGTACCACTTGTTCGACAGCTTCGCCGAGGTCGGGTAGGCGTGGTGGTTGTTGTGCAGCTCCTCGCCGCCGATCAGGATGCCGAACGGGACGATGTTGCGGCTCTCGTCCTCGCACTGGAAGTTCCGGTAGCCGAGGTAGTGTCCGACCCCGTTGATCACGCCGGCGGCCCAGAACGGGATCCACACCATCTGGACGACCCAGACAACCAGGCCGATCCAGTCGCCGAAGACGGCGACGTTGGCCGCCAGCAGGAGCATGATGCCGAGCCAGTTGTACGGGGTGTAGAGGCGGCGCTCGATCCAGTCGTCCGGGGTGCCGAAGCCGTAGCGCTCGATGGTGTCGCGGTTGCTCTTCTCCTTCATGTAGAGGAAGACGCCCCCCCACAGCACGGAGTTGATCCCCTCGATCTGCGGGCTGTGCGGGTCGTCCTCGGTCTCGACCTTCGCGTGGTGCTTGCGGTGGATGGCGGCCCACTCCTTCGTGATCATCCCGGTGGTCAGCCACAGCCAGAAGCGGAAGAAGTGGCTCACGGCCGGGTGCAGCTCCAGGGACCGATGCGCCTGGTGGCGGTGCAGGAAGATCGTGACGGCGGCGATGGTGACGTGGGTCACCGCGAGGGCCACCACCACGTAGCCCCACCAAGGAAGGTCGATCAGTCCGTTGTAGTACATAGCCTCTGCCCTTTCATGCGTGCTGTGTCGGGACGGGCGGGAACCGCCCGGGTATCCGTCTGTGCCCCAGACCGGGGATCTCGTACGAGTTCACCACGGAATCATAAGCGAATTTCAGCCCAAAGGCAACCGCGTCGACGACCGGGCGCCCGGTCGCGAGCCCGGCGGCGATGGCGGCGGCGAGGGTGCACCCGGTGCCGTGGCATTCCGGGTGCCGCCGGAACGACCATTCCCCGCAGGGTCCTTCCCGCCCGTGGAGCCGGGCGGTGACCTGGCGGCCCCGCGCGGTGAGGTCCGAGACCAGCACGTGGGCGCAGCCGACGTCGACCAGCGCGCGCGCGGCATCGTCGGCGCATGGGCGCCCGCCGAGCAGCGCCGCCTCCTCCCGGTTGGGGGTGAGCACCTCGACCAGTCCCAACAGGTGCCGCCGCAACGCCGCGAGCTCCCGGGGCCCGACGAAGCGGGACCCGCCGGCCGACGGGGCGGCCACCGGGTCGAGGACCAGCCGGGGCGCGCCCATGCGCCGGATCAGCCCCGCGACCGCGCGCACCGTCGGCGCCGCCCCGAGGACGCCGGCCTTGACGGCGCGGGCGTGCCGCGCCGCGCGGGCGATGCTCCCGAACTGCCTGCGCACGAGCGCGGGCCCCGCCGGGTCGAACGCGACAAAGCGGTCGGCGCCCTGCGAGGTGGTCCCTGTCGACACCCCCAGGGCGTGGCACCCCAACGCGTGCAGTGTTAGAATGTCGGCCTGCAGACCCGCCCCCCCGGACGGATCGGTGGGCGCGAAGGCGACCACCGCGGGCGGGACAGTTCCCCTTGGAGACACCGGACAAGCGTATGAGTGATCAAGCGTACCGCACCTACATGTGCCAGGTGTGCGGCTGGACCTACGACGAGGCGAAGGGCGACGAGGAGGAGGGGTTCGCGCCGGGGACCCGGTGGGAGGACATCCCGCTCAACTGGGTGTGCCCGGAGTGCGGCGCCCGCAAGGAGGACTTCGAGATGGTGGAGGTCTGACCGACCCTCACCGGCTCACTCCAGGTACTCGAACAGCTTGACGACGTTGAGCACCCCCGAGACGTTGCGGGCGATGTCGACCGCGGTCGCGGCCTGCTCCTGCGTGACGATCCCCATCAGGTAGACGACCCCCAGCTCGGAGGTCACCTTGATGTCCAGGCCGGAGAAGCCCTCCTCCTGGGAGCCGAGCAGGGCGAGCTTGACGCGCGAGGTGATGACCGTGTCCGACAGCGACTGCGTCACCGCGCTCGGGTTGGCGATCTGGATCCGGTTGTGGATCTGCCGGATGTTCGGGATGGCCTCCACCGTCTTGAGCACCTGACCCCGGAGCTCCCGGGTGGGCGCCTGCCCGGTGAGCAGCACGACCCGGTTGAAGCTGGTGATGCCCACGTCGACGCTGGAGCCGACCGAGTCGGAGAGCGCCAAGGCCCCCTTGGCCTCGATCACCTGGTCCTCGACGAGCGCGCCGGCGGTGCGCTGGTCGCTCGCGACCACCGCGGCGCCGGCGGCGCCGCCGATCGCCACCGGGGCGCACGACTGCAACAGCAACGCGCCACAGGCAAGCAGCGCCAACGGGATGGAAGGTGTCTCTCGCATCGGTGTCGCCCCCGATTCTAGACGATTTGCCGGGGCGGGTCGGCTAGGCCGCCGGCCCGGCGTGCGCGAACGGCTCGGCGGAGAACACGCGGCGCACCACCGGCTCGAAGTGCTCCAGCGGGAGCGAGTCGTAACCGGGGTCGAAGCAGTTCTGGTCGTACTCCTCGCAGAAGCGGACGGCGTCGGCGAACCACCTGTGTCCGTGGTAGCGGTCGCGCGCGTCGCGGTCCCCGCCGATGTGGTGGGCGTAGTAGTGCATCTGGAAGATGCCGTGGGTCTTGATGATCCAGTGCGTCTTCTCCGACACGTAGGGGCGCAGCACCGCGGCGGCCAGCTCGCTGTGCGAGTGGGGCGCGAGCTCGTCGCCGATGTCGTGGAGCAGCGCGGCGACCACGTACTCGTCGCTCTCGCCGGCGCGCTCGGCCCGCGTGGCCGACTGCAACGAGTGCTCCAGCCGGCTCACCTTGTAGCCGGAGAGCGTGTGCTCCAGCCCGCGCAACGCGGCGAGAATCCGGTCGGGCAGGCCCTCGTTGTACTTGCGCTCCAGCCGTTCGAGCAGCTCGTAGTCCTCCCTGGTGCCGTGCCTCATCTCGGTGAAGCCAACCGTCTGCGTCTCCATCGTGCCTCTCCGCAAAGGGTGCCGTTGCCGGGCATCGCCCGCCTTGGGCGGATTTTACGCCAGGACCGCCGATCCGGGCGGCGCACGGCGGCGCGGGCGCGGGGTTTCTTGCGCCGCGGGGCGCCGAC
>CAZZIL010000268.1:0-1944 GCA_964654265.1 uncultured Gammaproteobacteria bacterium
GGAACGGCACGACCCGTTGATCGCGGACGCGGCCCTGCGAGGCGCGCTGGGCGAGTTGGTGCGCGGGAAGGTCCGCGACCTGATCGCGGCCGCGCTTGAGGAGGAGTGCAACGTGGTCCAGGAGCGGCTGGCGGGGCGTCGACTGGCGGACGGGCGCCCGGCGGTGATCCGCAACGGCTACCACCGGGAGCGCGACCTGCTGACGGGGTGCGGGCCGGTGCCGGTGCGCGTGCCGCGCTTGCGTGCCCGCGGCGGAGAGTCGTTCACGTTCCACTCGGAGCTGGTTCCCACCCACCTCCGGCGTTGCCGGGTGCTGGACGAGACGTTGCCGTGGGTGTGCCTGCGCGGGGTGTCGCAGGGAAACATGCAAGAGACCTTGTCGGCCTTGTTGGGCATGGACGTGGGCACGCGGTTCCCGCAGCTGCTCGGCCGGCTGAAGAGACGCTGGGAGAGGGAACACGAAGAGTGGTCGGCACGCCCCCTCGGGGACCTGGGGTTCGCCCGCGCCTGGGCGGGCGCGGTCCGCTTCCGTGCGCACGGCGAGGACCTGGAGGCGGCGTGCATGCTGGTGGTAATCGGGATCGACGACCAAGGCAAGAAGAGCCTCTTGGCGATAGAGCCGGACACCAGCGAGTCAACGCACAGCTGGCAACGCCTGCTGCACCTGCTTGCCGAACGCGGGCTGGTGCCCTCCCGCTGGACGGTGGCGGACGGTGCCACCGGGTTCTGGGCTGCCTTGGAAAGGGTCTTCCCGCAGGCTGGCTGACGAAAGGCCCATGGGCGACAACTCTCACACTGCGCGCGGGAGAGCCTCCCCGCAACCCTCCGGTTCCGGGGAGGCGGACCTTGGGCACGAGTACAGCGCCGAGGAGATCCGCCGTTTTCGGGCCAGGTTGCGATCCGAGGTCGAGCAGCTGGAGCAGGAGACGCGGACGAAATCACCCCAGGAGCTTGCGCGAGAGCGGTTGGCGGGGCGTCCCCGGCGGACCGAGTCCGAGATGAGGGGGCTGCTGGAGGCCGAGCTGTCGCGATACCCGACCCTTCAGCATGGGTGGAACGGTTACTCCGCCAAACCGGCGTCCTTGGACTCGCTGAGGGATGCCCGGGAGTTCCTGGCGAGGCGGCCGGCCGATGTCCCGTTGCCGTATCCCCATCTGGACACGGAGGGCGAGGTGGAGTTCTGTTGGGACATCCCGGACCTGTCTGTGGCGGCCATGTTCGAGGGCGACGGGAAGTTCTACTTCATTGTCTGCCGGTACTCGGGGGGCAAGACGATCGGAGGGGACAGGGGCGAGAATTTCCCGGTCGACTCCGAATGGCCCGAGGCGCTCGTCGCTCCCCTGCGGGAGCTGTGAGGGCTGACGCGGACGCCTCGGTCGCCCTGCTGCCGACAGGGAAGCCGCCCCCCTGATTGTCCCGGGCGCCCCGGCGTCCCTGGGGTGCCAGCGACCGTCCCGGCTGTGGCCGGGCCTGCCGGGAACTCCCGGTGTCGCGGGGCCCTGCCGCGCTGGTGCCGGCGGTGACCGCCGACAGGCGTGCGCGCCCGGCGGGCGGTGGGACCGATGGCGTATCATTCCGTTGTGGACAACGACTCCCAGAACCCGTTCAGGCCCGGTTGGGGGGAGCGTCCCCCTCACCGCGCGGGGCATGAGGACGCCGCGTTCGTGCTGGCGGAACGACTGGGGCGCATCGGCAACGGGGAGCCCGGCGGCGCCGTTGTGATGTGCGGCCCGCGCGGCAACGGCAAGACGGCGCTGCTCGGGGAACTCGCGCGCACGGCGGACGCAGGCAAGGTGCGCCACGAGCCGCTGACGGCGGAGATGATGGCTGGCGACCAGGTCGCCCTCGCAAGCAGGCTCGCACCAGGGAGGCGCATCAGCCTGGCGGGCGTCCTCGCCGGGTGGGCCAGGAGGTTGGTGGTTGGCGGTCGCGGTCTGCCTGCCG
>CAZZIL010000269.1:0-3501 GCA_964654265.1 uncultured Gammaproteobacteria bacterium
GGACCGGGGGGAGGCGCCCATCAGGTGTGGCGCGTGACACGCGAGGAACGCCACGGCCCGCCGGCCCTCCCGACTGGCACCCTCCCGGCCCGGACTCGCCGGGACACGCCGGCCACCCAAAAGGAATACAATGTGCGGCAAATCCACCCACGGGACAGGAGGGGAAATGACTGACACGACAACGGGGGCATGGCGGCGGATCGCCGCGGGCCTTGGGGTTCTCGCGCTTGCGGCGCCGTCCTCGGCGGCGGGCCTGGTGATCTCGAACTGGGACGGCTACATGCCGCCGGACCTGCTGGAGAAGTTCGCCGCGGAGACGGGCGTCGAGGCGGAGCATTCCGTGCACGGCACCAACGAGGAGATCATGGGCAAGGTCGTCGCCGGCGGCGGGGCGGGCTACGACGTCCTGTTCGTGTCGTCGCCCTTCGCCGAGGCGCTTGACAAGCTGGGGTTGCTGGAGCCGATCGACCACTCGAAGGTGCCGAACATGCGCAACCTCTACCCGGAGGCGATGGGGCTTGCGCACGACCCGGGCAACACCTACTCGGTGCCGTACGCCTGGGGGACGACCGGCCTGTGCTACCGCGCCGACCTGTTGGGCCGCACCCCGACCTCCTGGAACGACCTGCTCAGGCCGTCGGACGACCTGAGGGGCAAGATCACGATGCTGTCGACGGACCGCTGGCTGATGGGCGCGGCCGCGCTGGCGCTCGGCAAGTCCCTGAACGACGCGTCCGAGGCGACGCTGGCGGCCGAGAAGGAGCTGCTGATCTCCGCGAAGTCCGGGCTGCTGTCGTATGACGACACCACGTTCTACCAGAAGCTGGTGTCCGGCGAGGCGACGCTGACGCACGCCTGGGACGGCTGGTGCAACTACGGGAGGGCGGAGAACAAGGACGTGCGCTACGTCATCCCGTCCGAGGGGTCCGACCTGTGGGTGGACACCATCGTGATCACCAAGGCGTCGGGGGACAAGGACGCCGCGCACGCCTTCGTGAACTACATCCTGGACGCCGGCATCGGCACCTGGGTGGCGGAGAACATCCTCTACAAGGTGCCGAACAAGGCCGCGATGGACAGCCTGGACCCGGCGCTGGTGAAGGACTACCCGAACATCGGGATCTCCCCGGCCGAGCTGATCCGCTACGAGCAGCTGCGGGACCTGGGCGACGGGCAGAAGGCCTTCGCCCGGACGGTGACGGAGATCATGGCCGCGCAGTAGCGGGGCGTCCCCCGGGAGCGGGCCTGTCCCGCCGGTGGGCTCCCCCCCTCACACGGCGCACTGGCTGAGGTCGGCGGCCCTGCTGGGCCCCGGCCTCGGCTGGCTGGCCGTGCTGATGGTGGTCCCCTGCGGGTTGGTGTTCACCTACGCCTTCTTCGAGCGCGGCGTCTACGGGGGCATCGACCACACCTGGACGCTCGGCAACTTCCGCCGGGCGGCCGACCCGCTCTACCTCGGGATCTTCCTCGGCTCCGCGCGGATCGCGCTGACCGCGACGGCGCTGGCGATCCTCGTCGCCTACCCGGTGGCGCTGGCGATCACCCGGCTGCCAAGGCGCTGGCAGATCCCCGCGCTGGTCCTGGCGATCCTGCCGTTCTGGTCGAACTACCTGATCCGCACCTACGCCTGGATCGTGATGCTCAACAACGAGGGGCTGGTCAACCGGGCACTGGAGGGGCTCGGCCTCGTCTCCGAGCCGCTGCCGCTCCTCTACAACGAGTTCGCGGTGGTGGTGGGCCTCGTCTACAACTACACGCCGTTCGTCGTGCTGGCGATCTACTCCTCCCTGGGGCGCATCAACCCGGAGACGGTCGAGGCGTCCGAGGACCTGGGCGCGCCCGGGTGGACGACGTTCCGCCGGGTGATCCTGCCGCAGACGGTCGGCGGGATCGCCGCCGGCGGCGTGTTCGTCTTCGTGCTGTCGATCGGCAACTTCATCACGCCGGACCTGCTCGGCGGCGGCCGGGTGCAGATGGTCGGGAACCTGATCTACGACCAGTTCCTGAGCGCGCGCGACTGGCCCTTCGGCGCGACGCTGTCGCTTTTTCTCATCGCGATCATGATGGCCCTGCTGTTCGCCCAGGCGGCGCTGGCGCACCGGGTCGCCGGGGAAAGGGGGGCCGGGTGAGGCCCGCCGGGCGCCCGGCCAGGATCGGGCTCTGCCTGGTCCCGTTCTTCGTGTTCCTCTACGCCCCGATCCTGGTGCTGATGGTCCTGAGCCTCAACCGGGCCGGGCTCCCCACGGTGTGGACCGGGCTCTCGCTTGAGTGGTACGGCAGGCTGGCCGACTCCGGCCCGATCCTGGCGGCGGCCCGCAACACGCTCGTCGTGGCCGCGGTCTCGACCGTCCTGGCGACGGTGATCGGCACCCTGCTCGCGGTCGGGGTGGAGACGCGGCGGCACTCCGTCACCACGGACGCCGTCCTGTTCGCGCCGATGATCATCCCGGACATCGTCCTGGCGATCGCGCTGCTGTCGTTCTACACGCTCCTGGGCGTCACCCTGGGGCTGCACTCGATCGTCATGAGCCACGTGGTCTTCAACATCGCCTTCGTCGCCGCGGTCGTGCGCGCGCGGATGCGCCACTTCGACCGCTCGATCCTTGAGGCGAGCGAGGACCTCGGGGCAGGCGACCTCGTGACGTTCCGCCGGGTGCTGCTTCCGGTCATCGCGCCGGGGGTGGTCGCCGGCGCGCTGCTCGCCTTCACACTGTCGGTCGACGAGTTCATCATCGCCTTCTTCACCGCCGGCGCCGGCAAGGCGTCGACCACGCTGCCAATGCAGATCTACGCCATGATCCGCTTCGGCGTCACCCCCGAGATCAACGCGATGGCGACGATCGTGATCCTTGTCTCGTTCACCCTGGTGCTCTTCGCGCAGCGCGTCGACCGGCGGGCGCTCGTCCGATGAGCCAAGGCATCCAGGTGCGCAACGTCACGAAGCGCTACGGGCAGACCGTCGCGCTCGACGACGTGTCGCTCGACATCCGCGACAACGAGTTCTTCGCGCTGCTCGGTCCGAGCGGCAGCGGCAAGACCACGCTGCTGCGCACCCTCGCCGGGTTCGAGGCGCCGGAGAAGGGGCGCGTCGTCATCGCCGGGGAAGACGTCACCGACGTCCGCCCAAGCCGGCGCCCGCTGAACCTCATGTTCCAGTCCTACGCGCTCTTCCCGCACATGAGCGTGGAGGGGAACGTCGCCTACGGGCTGGAGATGGAGAGGCGGCCGCGCGACGAGATTGCGGCCCGCGTCGCCGAGGGCCTGGAGCGCGTGCGGCTGTCCGCGCTCGCGCGCCGCAAGCCCGACCAGCTGTCGGGCGGCCAGCGCCAGCGGGTCGCGCTCGCCCGCGCGCTGATCAAGCGCCCCAAGGTGCTGCTGCTCGACGAGCCCCTGTCCGCGCTCGACAGGAAGATCCGCGAGGAGATGCGGCTGGAACTCAAGCGCCTGCAGCACGAGGTCGGCGTGACCTTCCTGATCGTGACCCACGACCAGGAGGAGGCG
>CAZZIL010000270.1:0-4057 GCA_964654265.1 uncultured Gammaproteobacteria bacterium
CACACGCACACCGTCACCGCCGCGCCCGGCCCCCACGCCCCGGCGAACCCGCGCGCCCACCCGTCGACCAGGCCGGGGTCGCCGTTGGATTTCCAGTTCCCGACCACCAGCCGGCGCCCGGGGCCTGCGTCCGGTATCACCGGGCGCCCCTGAGCATCTCCTTGGCCACCTCGATGTCGCGGGTGAACCGCATCGGGGGCAGGGAGGAGAGGATGCTCCGCCCGTAGGCCTTCTCGCACACGCGCGGGTCGCACAGGACGAAGACGCCGCGGTCCTCCGGCGAGCGGATCAGCCGCCCGGCGACCTGCCTGACGCGGAGGGCCGCGTGCGGCAGCTGGATCCGGGCGAACGGCTTCCCGCCGTTTTCCCGGCAGCGGCGCTCGCGCGCGGCGAGCAGCGGGTCGTCCGGCGGCATGAACGGCAGCTTGTCGAGCACCACGACGGAGAGCGCCGGCCCCGGGATGTCGATCCCGGTGGCGAACGAGTTGCTCCCGACGAGGACGCTGGGCTTGCCGGAGAGGAAGCGCCCGATCAGGCGGGGGTTGCTCTCCTCGCCCTGCAGGAGCACGGAGATCCCCCTCGGCTCCAGTCGCTCGCGCAGCCCCTCGGCGGCGCGCCGCATCGCCCGCAGGCTGGTGAACAGCACGAAGGCGCGGCCGCCGCCGGCCAGCGCCAGCTCGGCGGCGACGTCGACGACGCCCTGGGTGTGCTCGCCGGAGTCCCCGTGCCGCGGCGCCGGGATCCCCGACGGCACCAGCGTCACCCCGCAGCGCGCGTAGTCGAAGGGGCTTTCCCAGATCCCGGTCACCGGGTCCTCCAGCCCGACCGCGTCGGCGAACGGCGCGAGCGAGTCGTCGGACGACAGGGTCGCCGACGTGAACACGAACGTCCGGGCCGGGTCGGCGAAGTGCCTGCCGAGGAGGCCTCCGACCTCGACCGGCGCGCTGTTGAACGCGATCCCCTGCTCGCCGACCTCGGCCCAGCGGGCGACCGGGGTGTCGTCGGCCTCGCGCACCTCCCCGGAGTCCGGGTCGGCCGTCGGCAGCCCGGCCCAGCGGCGGAGGTGGTCCGCCGTCTCCGCGAACGCCGCGGCCTGCGCGCGCAGGTCCAGCGGGAGCTCCGCGTCCGCCCGCACGGCGTGGGCCGCGTCGGCGACCCGGTCGCAAAACTTGCCGAGCGCGCCGCCGGCGGCCGCGTCGCCCGCGATCCTCTCCGCGGTGACCGAGGCGCGCGCCGGATCGCCCGGGGCCTTCCGCTCCGCGATCGCGTCAAGCAGCAGCCGGTGGCTGTCGCGCAGCCCGGCGCGGTCGCGCCGCGCGGCCCGGTTCTCCTGCCGGACGGTCCCGGCCTCCTTGAGCACCCGGTCGAGCGCGCGGACAATCCCGTCGGACGACACCCGCCTGCCGAAGCAGTCGGTCGCCGTCTCCGGGAGGTGGTGCGCCTCGTCGAAGACGACGACCTCGGGGTCCGGGAGGATCTCGCCGCGCTCCTCGTCGCGCAGGGTGAGGTCGGCCAGGTACAGGTGGTGGTTGACCACCGTGATCTGCGCCTCGCGCGCGGCGCGTCGCGCCTCGTAGAAGAAGCAGGAGTCGTGGTGCGGGCACTCGCGGACGGTGCAGCTCTCGCGGGTGGACGCGAGCGAGGCGCGCCGCTGCGGGTCGATGTCGGCGCCAAGCCCGTCCAGGTCGCCGTCCGTCGTCGTGTTGGCGAAGAGCTCGATCCGCTCCCACTCGTCCTCGTCGCCCTCCTCGAGCGCGAGCTCCCGCTCGCGCGCGATCCGGAGCTTGCACAGGTAGTTCTGGCGCCCCTTGAGCACCCGGACGTCGGGGTGCATCCCGAGCGCCCGCGACAGCTCGGGGATGTCCCGGCTGAACAGCTGGTCCTGCAGGTTCTTTGTCCCGGTCGAGACCAGCGCCCGCGCCCCGGTGAGCAGCAGCGGCACCAGGTAGGCGTAGGTCTTCCCGAGCCCGGTGCCGCCCTCGGCGACGACCCGGCGGCGCTCGCGGATCGAGTCGAGCACCGTGAGCGCCATTGACACCTGGCCCTCGCGGCGCCTGAACCCGCCGATGTTGCGCTCCAGGATGCCGCCTTCCCCGAAAACCTCGTCAATGTCCACGGGCGAATATTACGACACCCGCGGCGAGGGCGGGGCGGTCCCGCGCGGCGGACGGGAGAGGAGAGTCTCCCGACAACCCCCGGACCGCCTGCCCGTGAACGCGCTTGCGTCCGGACTGGAGGGGCAAGGACGGAGGGAAATCCGGTATCATCCCCCCATGGTCCCGAACCGACTAAACCCGTTCACACCCGGCGCAGGGGAACTGCCCCCACACCGGGCAGGGCACAAGTCCGCGGTGCGTGAACTGTCCGAGCGGGTGGACCGCATCGTCGCCAAGAGCCCGGGCGGCATGGTCGTCCTGCACGGGCCTCGCGGCAACGGAAAGACCGTGCTGTTGGCAGAGGTCAGGCGGCAGGCGGTCGACCGGAATGCCGCGGTGCGCTGGCTGACCCCGGACGACTGGAGCGGCACCACCGAAAGCTTCGCGGAACGGTTGCCGGCCGGTCTCGCGACCAAGCCCGAGTTGAGGGCGAGCTTCTCCGTGGACCTGGGTGTCGTCAAGGCGAGCATCAACTACCGGTCCGGCTCCCCCGACCTGTTGGCCACGGCCGTTTTGCAGAAGCTGGCGGAGGCGGGTCCGGTCGTGCTGCTGGCCGACGAGGCGCACAACCTCCCCCCGGCGACCGGGCAGATCCTCCTGAACGCCGGGCAACGGTGCATCTCCGACGGGCTTCCCCTCCTGCTTGTGCTTGCCGGCACACCCGGAATCCGGCAGAGCCTTAAGGAGGTGGACGCCAGCTTCTGGGAGCGCGCGCACCGGCTGCGGGTCGGGCGGCTGGAGACCCCGGACATCGTCCGGGCCGCCCTGTCGATCCCGGCACGGAACTCGGGACTGCCGTTCGCCGAGGATGCGCTGGAGCTGCTCGTGGGGGAATCCCAGCGCTATCCGTTTTTCGTCCAGCTTCTTGCCAAGGCGTCGTGGAACGTGGCGCAAGAGGAGGGGCATGACCACATCACACTGGCGGATGCCCTGGAGGGCGTGGAGATCGCGAACGAGCAGCGGCACGACTTTTACGAGGATCGCCGGGTCGAGATTGTCGATGGCGGGCTCCACCGGGAGGGCCTGGCGGTCTCGCGGGCCATGGCGGAGCGCGGGGCCGACCCGTCGATTCCGGCGCGCGAGCTCGACGGGATACTGGAGACTGTGGTCTCCTCCGACCCGCGCGCGATCGAGCGCGCAAAGGGGAGGCTGTCGAGCCTGGGGCTGATCTGGGAGAGGGCCGGGGGCGTCTGGGAGCCCGGGATCCCGTCCCTGTGCAAGTTCGTCGCGGACTACTATTCCGGGGAGTGAGCCCGGGCCGCCGGCGTCGGCTCTGGTGGACGGGGCGGGGTTCCCGGTCGGACCTCTGCGGGGCCGCGGGCTTGGCCCGCCGGGTTGCGGCGGCCGGGACTTCTCGCCCGGCGCGCGGTCCTGCCTTATACTATGCGCGGATTCCCCGCGATGTCGTTGATCTCCCTCAGGCAGTTGCTCGATCACGCCGCCGAGTTCGGCTATGGCGTGCCGGCGTTCAACGTCAACAACATGGAGCAGGTGAAGGCGATCATGTCGGCCGCCGAGGGCGTCGACGCCCCGGTGATCATCCAGGCGAGCCGGGGCGCCCGCGGCTATGCCGGGGACATCTACCTTCGTCACCTGATGCTGGCGGCGGTGGAGGCACACCCCGGGATTCCGGTGTGCGTCCACCTCGACCACGGGAACAACCCGCGCACGTGCCTGTCGGCGATAGCCAACGGCTTCACCAGCGTGATGATGGACGGCTCCCTGGAGGAGGACGCAAAGACGCCCGCCGACTACACCCACAACGTGTCGGTCACCCGGCAGGTGTCCGAGACGGCCCACCTGGTCGGCGTCTCGGTCGAGGGCAAGCTCGGGTGCCTCGGGTCGCTGGAGACCGGGGCGGGCGACAAGGAGGACGGGCACGGCTTCGAGGGAAGCCTCTC
>CAZZIL010000271.1:0-7862 GCA_964654265.1 uncultured Gammaproteobacteria bacterium
ACCGAAATCGCCGATGAGCGAAACCACCGTTCCGCCGTTCTCGGCCACGCGAACCTCCGTCTGGAACCAAAAGGCCTCGAATTCTGTGGAACCTGCCGGCACAAACCCGGCACGCTGCTCCCTCCTCGCGAAGCTCGTCGATGTACTCCACATCGAGGCTGGGGGTGGGGGTCTGCCCCAGCGCGATCCCCGGGAACAGCGCCAGTAGAGCAGCCACAGCGGAAGCGAGTCTGCCCAGGTGGCTTGGCGCGGGACGGACAGCCTTGTCCTCTGGGCGGCGGACCGGCACTCCGCCCCCCTTGTCCGGGCACTGCCCCTGCGCGGACGGGCACCGAGAGGACGACCCGTCAAAGGGCACATTGTGACTGCCCGGACCGGGCGTGCCGACCGACGGTCGCCGTGGTCCGACAGCGCATCGCGACACCGCCCAAGGGCGAGGCCACCGGCATGGCCTGCGGGCGCCTTTGCCCGCGCCTTTCCCTCCAAGTGCCGGGACTGTCACGTCAACACCCGCGAGCCTGGTCGGCAACGGCGCCGCGCACCCGGTCGTGGCCCCGGAAGATATCCGGGGCCTACCGTGCGCACACCCACGGCTCGTTGTGCCTCGCGGGCGGCGAGGCGCCGCGCCTCCGGCAAGTCAAACACATGCGCGGATTCTAGCAAACGCCCCCCGGCACGTGGCAATCCGGCCCCGGGCGCGGGGAAACCGCCGGGCCGCGAGGCGCCGGGGCGCCGGAAAAACCTTCGGCCCGGGGAGGCGGGGACGGTGCGGCGGCCGGGCGCTCTCCGCGCCCTGCCGGGCCGCAGGGCGTACCGCCGTCGCGGCTTGGGCCGGCCCTTCCCGGTGTCGGCCCGAGGCTGCGGGCCTGCGCACCACGCTCGGCTTTCCCGGGTTGTGCGGGCGCGGTCCGGGAGGCGGCCGACGGCCTGCGCGCACTCGGCCGGCGGCGGACGGGAACTCCCGCCGGGGAGACTGTCGCTGGAGCGTCGGCTGGCCGCAAGGACTCGCGGAAGGGTGCCGCCGGGGCGCCGTCCCCGGGTCCGGGACGCCGTCGGCGGCCCGTGCTATACTCGAAAAAAACCACCGAACCGGAGATCCCATGGCCCACGAGTTCTTGGACCTGCCGTACGCGCACGATGCCCTTGAGCCCCACATCGACAAGCTGACGATGGAGATCCACCACGGCAAGCACCACCGCACCTACTTCGACAAGATGGTCAACGCGATCAAGGGGACCGACGCGGAGGGGCTTTCGATCGAGGAGCTGCTTGCCGGGGTGTCGTCGCGCCCGCCGGCGGTGCGCAACAACGCGGGCGGCTACTTCAACCACAACCTGTACTGGCGGTGCATGTCGCCGGACGGCGGCGGCGACCCGTCCGGGGCGCTCGCGAGCCGGGTCGACGCGGACCTGGGCGGCGCCGACCGGTTGCGCGAGGAGATGGCCAACGCCGGCATCGGGCGCTTCGGCTCCGGGTTCGCCTGGCTGATCCTGGCCGACGGGAAGCTCAAGATCGTCTCGACGCCGAACCAGGACAACCCGCTGATGGACGTGGTCGACGCCGGCGCGCGCGGCGTGCCGCTCCTGGGCATCGATGTCTGGGAGCACGCCTACTACCTGAGGTACCAGAACCGGCGCCCCGACTACATCAAGGCGTTCTGGAACGTCGTGGACTGGAAGGCCGTGGGCGAGCGCCTCGAGCGCGCGATGGGGTAGCGCCCCTCCCGACGGCGGGCACGCCGCCTTAGCCGCCTCCCTCCCCGTAGGCCGCCGGGGGCGGGCACGAGCACTGAAGGTTGCGGTCCCCGAGCACTTGGTCGATGCGCGAGACCGGCGGCCAGTACTTGTTGGCGCGCACCCACTCCAGCGGATAGGCCGCCTTCTCCCGCCCGTAGGCGTGCCCCCACCGGTCGCTCACGACCTCGAACTGGGTGTGCGGCGCGTTCACCAGGGGGTTGTCCTCCCGGGACCAGGTCCCGGCCGCGACCTCGTCGGCCTCCTTGGCGATCGCCGCCATGACCTCGCAGAAGTGGTCGAGCTCCGTCTGCGACTCGGACTCGGTGGGCTCGACCATCATGGTCCCCGCCACCGGCCAGGAGATTGTCGGGGCGTGGTAGCCGTAGTCCGCCAGGCGCTTGGCGATGTCCTCGACGGTCACGCCCGCGCCCTTCTTCAGGGCGCGCGGGTCCAGCACGCACTCGTGTGCGACCCGCCCGTTGCGGCCGCGGAACAGCACCGGGAACGCCCGGTCCAGCCGGCTGGCGACGTAGTTGGCGCCGAGCACCGCGACCTCGGTGCACAGCCTCAGGCCCTCCCCGCCGAGCAGCTTCAGGTAGATCCACGAGACGATGAGAATGCCGGCCGACCCCCACGGGGCGGCGGCCACCGGGCCGCACCCGGTCTCCGGCCCGGCCTCGCGGACCAGCGGGTGGTTCGGCAGGTAGGGCGCCAGGTGCTTGCGCACCCCGATGGGACCGACGCCGGGACCCCCGCCCCCGTGCGGGATGATGAACGTCTTGTGCAGGTTCATGTGGCACACGTCGGGGCCGAACTCGCCCGGGGTGGCGATGCCAATCAGCGCGTTGAGGTTGGCGCCGTCCATGTAGACCTGCCCGCCCGCCTGGTGGACCTCCTCGCAGATCGCCCGGATCGACCCGCCGTAGGTCCCGCACGTCGATGGATAGGTCACCATCAGCGCCGCCAGGTTCGGGCCGTGCTCGCCGAGCTTGCGGCGGAAGTCGTCCATGTCGAGGTCCCCCTCCCGGTCGATCTTGACCACGACCACTCTCATCCCGGCCATCGCCGCGCTCGCCGGGTTCGTGCCGTGCGCGGACTCCGGGATCAGGCACACGTTGCGGTGCCCGTTCCCGGTCGACCTGAGGTACTTGCGGATCACGAGCAGCCCGGCGTACTCGCCCTGCGAGCCCGCGTTGGGCTGCAGCGAGACGGAGTGGAACCCGGTCACCTTCGACAGCATCCGCGAGATGTCGGAGATCAGCGTCTGGTAGCCTTGGCACTGGTCCACCGGGGCGAACGGGTGGACGTTCGCGAACTCGGGCCAGGTCACCGGCTCCATCGCCGTGGTCGCGTTCAGCTTCATCGTGCACGAGCCCAGCGGGATCATCGACCGGTCCAGCGCGATGTCCTTGACCGACAGCCGCATCAGGAAGCGAAGCATCTCGTGCTCGGAGTGGTACGCCTCGAACACCGGGTGCGACAGCGGCGCGCCGGCGCGGCGCAGCCCCTCCGGGATCCGGCACGTCGCGTGCTCGCGGATCTGCCCGAAGTCGAGGTGCGGGCACCGGAACGCCTCCCACACCTTCTCAACGTGGTACGGCCGGCACACCTCGTCGAGGCTCACGCCGACCGTCCGGGAATCCGCCAGGTGCAGGTTGACGCCCAGGTCGGCCGCCCGCCGGACCACCTCCTCCGCCGACGCCGAGCGGATGCGCAGGGTGTCGAAGTAGGACTCGTGCCCGATCTCGATGCCGGACTGCGCCAGGCCGTCGGCCAGCGTCGACGCCAAGTGGTGCACGCGCCGCGCGATCCGGACGATCCCCTGGTTCCCGTGGTAGATCGCGTACAGCGCCGACGCGATCGCCAGCAGCACCTGCGAGGTGCAGATGTTGCTCGTCGCCTTGTCGCGGCGGATGTGCTGCTCGCGCGTCTGCAGCGCCAGCCGGTAGGCCGGCCGCCCCGTGCGGTCCCGGGAGAGGCCCACGATCCGCCCGGGGATCTTTCGCTGCAGGTCCTCGCGGAACGCCATGAACGCCGCGTGGGGACCACCGTACTCCGGCGGCACCCCGAACCGCTGGGAGGAGCCGACCACCACATCGAAGTCCATCTCCCCGGGCGGCCGGACCAGCGCGAGCGCGAGCAGGTCCGTGACGCATGCCGAGCGCACGCCGCGGCGCGCGAGCTCGGCGACCGTTTCGGAGTGGTCGGCCAGGCCCCCGCTCCCCGACGGGTAGCTCACCAGGGCGCCGAAGGCGTCGTCGGCGTGGCCGGGGAAGTTCTCCGGGCGGTCGGCCACCAGCTCGATCCCGAGGGGCTCGGCGCGCGTGCGCAGCACCGCGAGCGTCTGCGGGAAGGTGTCCGCGTCCACCAGGAAGCGCGTTGACGCGGACCCGGACGCGCGCTTGAGAAGCGTCATCGCCTCGGCGGCCGCCGTCGCCTCGTCGAGCAGAGACGCGTTCGCCATCGGCATCGCCGTCAGCTCCGCGACCATCGTCTGGAAGATCGCCAGCACCTCCAGGCGCCCCTGCGAGATCTCCGGCTGGTACGGCGTGTACGCCGTGTACCAACGGGGGTTCTCCAGCACCTTGCGCAGGATCACCTTAGGGGTCTCCGTCCCGTAGTAGCCCAAGCCGATCATCGAGAAGTTCGGCCGGTTCATGCGCGCGATCTCCTTGGCCATCTCCAGCACCTCGGTCTCCCCGACCGGGATGCCGATGTCCGGGGGGCTCCCGACGTACACGTCCTCGGGGACGGCCGAGCGCACCAGCTCCTCCAAGCTGCCGGCGCCGACCTGGACCAGCATGTCCGCGATCTGCCCGCAGGTCGGCCCCAGGTGCCTGCGCAGGAACGGAATCCGCTCGAACAGCGCCTCGACCGCCGCCATCCCGCCGGCCGCGGCCGCGCCGCCGCGGCCCTCACTCACCGGTGTGCTCCGCGTACCCCGCCGCGTCCATCAGCCCGTCCAGGTCGGACGGGGCGTCGAGCCGCACCTCGACCAGCCACCCGTCGCCCTCCGGCGACTCGTTGACCAGGCCGGGGTTGTCCTCCAGCGCCGCGTTGACAACGACAATCTCGCCGCCCGCCGGGGCGTAGATGTCGCTCGCCGCCTTCACCGACTCGATGGTCGCGAACTCGGCCGACCGCTCGATGCGGTCGCCCGCCTTCGGGAGCTCGACGTGGACGATGTCCCCCAGCTGGTCCTGCGCGTGGTCGGTGATGCCGACCCGGGCAAGGCCGTCGCCTATCTCCTCGATCCACTCGTGCTGCTCCGTGTAGCGCCTCTCAGCCATTTCCTCTCCTCCTGTAGTTGTGTGCCACGAACGGCAGCCGGGCGACCTCGCACTCGACCGGCCTTCCCCGCACCTCCGCCGACAGCCGGAACCCGGGCGCCGAGCACCGCGGCGGGACGTAGCCCAGCGCGACCGGGCGGCCCAGCGTCGGCGAGTGCACGCCGCTTGTCACGGTCCCGATCGGCCGGCCATCGTCGAGCAGTTCCGCCCCCCGGCGCAACGGTACCTTCCCGTGGACCGCCAAGCCGACCAGCGTCCTTTCCGTGCCCGCGGCGAGCTGCTCGGCCACCCGCTCGGATCCGACATAGGTCCCCGCCACCCGGCGCGACGGCGGGATCGACCAGGCAAGGCCGGCCTCGACCGGCGTGACCGACTCGTCCAGCTCGTGGCCGTAGAGGCACAGCCCCGCCTCGATACGCAACGAATCCCGCGCCCCCAGCCCGGCATAACCGACGTCCGGGTGCGACGCCAGCGCCCGGCAAAGGTCCTCCGCCAACCCGGCGGGGACCGACACCTCAAAGCCGTCCTCCCCGGTGTAGCCGGACCGGCTCACCCGGCACGGGGCACCCCCGAACTCGGCCCAGGCCGCCCCCATGAACGACAGCCCTGACGCGGCGGGAACCGCGACCGCCAGCGCCGCCTCCGCCTTGGGCCCCTGAAGCGCCAGCAGGGCCCAACCCTCCAGCCGCTCGGCCGACACGCCCGGCGCCGCCGCCGACAGCGCGCCCAGCGCCGCGTCCGCCCGCGACGCGTTGAACACCGCGAAGAACGAGTCGCCGTCGTTGGAGACCAGCAGGTCGTCGACCGTCCCGCCGTCCGGGTTGAGCAGCTGCGTGTAACGGGTGCGGCCCGGCACCAGCGACGACGGCGCCACCGGGAACACCGAGTCCAGCTCGCCCGCCGGGTCGCGCAGCCGCACCTGGCACATGTGCGAGACATCGAACAGCGCCGCGCGCGAGCGGCACCACAGGTGCTCCGCCACCAGGCCGCCGCCGGCGAACCGCAACGGCAGCTCGTGCCCGGCAAACTCCGTGAACCGCGCCCCCGCCTCCCCGAGCAGGCGGTGAAGCGGTGTTTTCCTTGACTCGCCCATACTCTCCCGGCCGTCCCCCGCGGCTGGCACATGTCCATCTGTCCGTGAACCTGAGAGTTTCGCCCCGTGGGCTTGCCCCTTCGGTGAAGCTTGCGCTTGCTCTCCAGACGAGTCAGCGACCGCGGTCTTCGGTACCTGAGAGTTTTGGCTCCTTCGGTGGGCGGCCACGCCGCCTCTCTCCCGCCAGTCCCATATGCGTGCGCCCACTCTAATACACCCGGCGCGCGCTGTCAAACGCCGCCCGCGGGCGCGCGGCGGACCTACCGGCCGAGGACCACCTCCAGGACGAACGCGGTGCCGAAGTAGCTGAGCGCGAGGAAGGCGAGCCCGGCGCCCATGTAGTTGCGGGCGGTGCGCCCGCGCCACCCCCAGGCGCGGTGCCCCGCCACGTAGGCCGCGAGCGTCACCCAGGTCAGCGCGGCGAACAGGTTCTTGTGCGTCAGCGCGACCGCGCCGCCCCCGGACACGGCGAAGTAGGCGCCGCTCGCCAGCGCCAGCGTCAGCAGCGCGAGCCCCGCATGCGTGTTGCGCAGCGCCAGCCGCTCGATCGTCAGCAGCGGCGCCAGGCTGTCGTCGGTGACATCGCCGGGCATGCGCCGCTCCTCGATCCCGCGCACCAGCATCTGGATGAACGCCAGCACGACAAACGCGTACGCCATCGCCGCGAAGAACAGGTGGACCCAGTACGTCGCGCCCGCCGCACCCGCGTCCCGCGGGCCGGGCCCCAGGAACGCGGGGACCAGCACCGCCGCCGCGCACAGCGGGAGGACGAACCGGTACGTCCCGTGGACGCCCCAGGCGGCGTTCTGCGCCCACGCCACGCACAGGAGGACCAGCGCGAACCCCACCGCGGCGCCGGCCAGGTCGAGCGCGGCGCCGCCCCCGTCCGCGGCGAGCACGCCCATCAGGCCCGCGTGCGCGACCGCCAGGGCCGGCAGGCACCGGTGCAGCAGCGCGCGCGAGACCGGACGGAGCGCCCGCCACGCAAGGACGCCCCCCGCGCCGTAGCCGGCGAGCAACAGTGCTTGAAGTAGAATCTTCACCCGTTCACACGGCCACCCGCATCCACCTGTGCTGGAGAGTATCTCAGAAAAGTTCGCGAATGTCATCGGCGGCCTGCGCGGCATCGGCCGGCTGAGCGAGGAGAACATCGCCGAGACCGCCCGCGACGTCCGCGTCGCGTTGCTCGAGGCGGACGTCGCCCTCCCGGTCGCGAACGGGTTCATGGAGCGCATCCGCGAGCAGGCCGTCGGCGCCAAGGTCGCGCAGTCGCTCACGCCCGGTCAGGCGTTCGTCAAGGTGATCCTCGACGAGCTGACCGTTCTGCTCGGCTCGGAGAACTCCCGGCTGGCGCTGCGCGGGGCCAAGCCCGTGACGGTCATGCTGTGCGGACTGCAGGGCTCAGGCAAGACCACCACCGCGGCGAAGCTCGCGCTGCACATGAAGGGGAAGATGAAGATGGGCGTCTTCCTCGCGAGCTGCGACATCCACCGCCCGGCGGCGATCGAGCAGCTGGAGACGCTCGCCAAGCAGATCAAGGTCCCGTGCCTCGCGAGCGCCGACACCGCGTCCGCCGCCAACCGGCTCAGGGAGGCGCAGGAGGAGGCCAAGGCCCGCCTCGCCGACGTCCTGGTCGTCGACACCGCCGGGCGCACAACGCTCGACCAGCCGATGATGGACGAGATCCGCCTCTTAGGCGAGGCCGGGCAACCCGCCGAGACGCTGTTCGTCCTCGACTCGATG
>CAZZIL010000272.1:0-1712 GCA_964654265.1 uncultured Gammaproteobacteria bacterium
CGACGGAGGAGATGTTCTTCGACCCCGTCTTCCACGACGTGTACCGGCGCGCGATGGGACTGACGGAGAAGGACACGTACCTGAGGGCCGACCCGGCGTTCTCGATCGGGCGGATCTTCGCGCACGCCCACATCCGTTTCGAGCGGTTCGGGCCCGACCACCCCCTGTTCCGGCAGTTCCGGAAGGGGTGCATCCGTCGGCAGCTCATGGGGTTTGTGGAGCAGATAGGCAGGTTCTTCCGCCTGGGCTTCCCGGTCCGGCTGGGCTTCAGCGGCCCACGTGCCATCGCGGCCTGGGAGTGGGTGCTTGACCGCCCGGATCCCGAGATTCTCCCCATGCTCAGTGACTGGATTTCCATAAGCAGCGGGGTCTTCTCGCCGGACGGGCTGGCGGACCTGGCCCTGCGAACGATGAGAATGACGAACGGTCGCCTGAAAATTGACGGCGAGTTGTACCTGTCGGTCGAGGAGCTTGCGGCAAAGTCTCCGGACAGGACCCTCGAGATCCTGGAGCTGTACTTCCTCCCGGAAAACTTGGGCGATGACCATTACAGGAAGAGTCTCTACCTGTTCGAGCCGGAGCGTTGGGGCAATGCGATAGAGACCTTGTCACAGAATCCCCGGACACAAGAGGGGGCGCGCCGGCTGGGCGAGTTCCTGAAGGAGATCCGCAGGGAGTCCGGACGCGAGCGAGACAGGCCGGACACCGAGTTGGCCGAGACGGCCAAGACACTATGAGTCCCTGTGTTGCGGTCTTCCGGGGGCGCGGTCCCTTGGCGGCAGTCCGGGGGCCCACCCGGCGCGCGCCGCGCGCGGACGAGGCCCGGCCGACCCCGTCCAGCCGCCTTGCGCTCGTCGGGCACCTGATCTTGCGCGCCTGCCCAGCCGGCCGCGCACGGGACCCCGCGCAACCAGCCGTCCGCTTGGCGCGCCGACAGGGCTTCCTGTTCCGTTTTCCCGGGCCTAGGGTTTGATGAGACATTACGAAACAATATCCCTGTTCTTGGGCGCGGGAGCAAGCCGTGAGATGGGCAAGCCAACGTCCGCCGAGGTGGTCACCGCGTTTGATAAGCTGATGGCCGATCCCAATTCCGGTGTCGGGCTCGAGGACCGGAAGTTGTACTGGCGCATCAAGAAATTTCTCACGCGGGAGGAATCGAAGGACTTCGAGGTCATTCTCGACCGGCTGAGTCTGGACCCCGAGGACCCGAGCGTGCCGGGGACCCCCGAGGCCAAGAGGAGACTGGACCGGACCTTGCGCGAGCACTTCGCAAAGATGCTGCTTCTTGGCGACCCGGACCCCGACAACTACTGCAGGAAGCCGGGCGAGCTTGCCGTTTATCTCGGCTATGCGCTTCACGTGTACTCCACGAACCAAGACACGAGCATCGAGGAGAACACCGACCCCGACCGCCTTGTGGACGGTTACTTGGGGCGTGGCATCGACTATTTGTGGGACGGGGACCTCTACCCCGTGAAGGGGACGAAACCCAAGGTTTGCCTGCACAAGCTGCACGGGTCGGTCAACTGGCAACGGACCCCCGACGGCAAATTCTTCTCCACCGACCCGTCAAAAAAGATCGATGTGACGAAGGCGGTGCTCGTGCTCGGACACAAGGAGAAGGTCCCGTCAAAGTTGCCCTACATCTTTGAGCGCCAAAAGGATCTGTTCTATCGCGTTGATGCGGACCTGATCGCGGTCGTCGGGTCCAG
>CAZZIL010000273.1:0-3796 GCA_964654265.1 uncultured Gammaproteobacteria bacterium
GCCGTGCTCGGCGGAGACGATGCGGGCCAGCTCGTCCATGTGCTCGCGCAGCAGCGTCTGGTAGCGGAACAGGACGCGCGCGCGGGCGGGGGGCGCGGTCGCGGCCCAGGCCGGGAAGGCGGCGCGCGCGGCGGCGACGGCCGTGTCGACCTCGCCCTGCGAGGCGAGCGGCACGCGGGCGGCCACCGCCCCGGTGGATGGGTCGAAGACGTCGCCGAACCGGTTGCCCGCGGGCGCGGTCCGCTCGCCGCCGATGAAGTGGTCGATGGTGGTCGTACCGGTGCTCATGGGCAGAGCCTCCGCGTGCGTGTCAGAGCAGCTTCATCAACGCGAACATCCCCGCCTGGGAGGCGATGATGAGGCCCGCCAGGGCGATGGTCTGGTTGCGCAGGCCCCGCTCGATCTTCTCCACGAGCCTCGCCTCCATGGCCGCCATCTCGGTCCTGAGCTCGCTCTTGAGCTCGGCGATTGCGGCCTTGAGATCGTTCGCGAACCCGGCCATCTCAGCCTTGAGCTCGCACTCGGCCTCGGCGAGGTCGGTCTTGGTAGCCGCTTCGTGGGCGTAGACCACACTCTCCGCCGCCTCCTTCGCAAGCCCTTCACTCGTGCCGGCCTCGAGTAGTGCGCGATAGAGTCCCGTGCGGTTCATGTCTCCTTCCCCCCTCCGTGGACCGCACCGTCCGCGATCCTTGCGAGCCGAGCGCCCGGCCGGAGCTGGACGCCGATGGGAAGCATAGCGCCGCCCACCCGCCGGAGCAACGGCGTGAGCAGGACCCCGCTCGCCACCCTCCCTCCCGTCGGGTGTTGACACAGGGTGTTGACACAGGGGTTGACAACGGTCTTCGGCGTGCCTACAGTGCACACAACTTAGGCCCCGCCGGACTCGCCGCAAGGCCCCGGCGGGGTTATTTTTTCCGCGCCCGCCGCCATGCCTGCCGAGCCTGACACCAAGTACGCCGTTTCGTTCATCGACGGGCAGAACCTGTACCGACACGCCAAGGAGGCGTTCGGCCACCACCACCCGAACTACGATCCGCGCAAGCTCGCAGACGCCGTCTGTGCCGCCCACGGCTGGGTCAACAGCAGTGTCCGCTTCTATACCGGTGTCCCGAGCGTGGACAGGAACAAGATGTGGCATGGGTACTGGACACGGCGGCTAATGACGATGAAGCGGAGCGGTATCGTGGTCACTTCCCGAACGCTCCGCCCCCGGGTCGAGCAGATACCGCTCCCCGATGGATCGGTCCTCGACCATCCGGTTGATCGTGAGAAGGGAATCGACCTGCGGCTCGGACTGGATGTGGTCCGCATGGCGCGGAACGGCGGATTCGATGTGGCGATCATGTTCAGCCAGGATCAGGACTTCGCTGAAGTGGCGCTCGAGGTGCGCGACATTGCCCGGAAGACTGGTCGCTGGCTGAAGGTGGTTTCCGCATTTCCGGGAGGTCCCAACGCATCGTCGAAATGGGGCATAAATAAAACCGACTGGTTCCCTATGGACCAGGAGTTCTATGACGCCTGCCTCGATCCTCGGGACTACCGTCCGCCCAGATGATCGCGAGGGTCGCACGGCGTGACTTACGCTTGGCGATAGCGCTGACACGAGGGCGGGGCGGGAGCGTTGCGCAACCGCTCGCGCGTCCCGGGTCGGTGCCAGTGGCCGAGGGCGGTGCGGGAAGGGCGTTCGGTCAGAAGGCGTAGCGGAGGCCGGCGAGGAGGCTCCAGCGCGGCGGGGCGTCGGCGTCGTGGCCCGGCTCATACGTCTGCACGGCCCCGAGGCGCAGCGCGCCATGCTCGGCGAGCGGATGCTCCCAGCGCATCCCGAGGTCGAGCTGACGCCCCGAGGGCACCGCGCTCACCGGCCACCGTTCGCGCACCACCGCGCCACCCGGAATGCGTCTGACCGGTACCGAGAGGGTCATGTCCGCGCGCTCCACCCTGAGCGGCTGTGTCATCGACCACTCCAGCCAACCCGGGCGCCGACGGTTGCCGCCCCATGGCGCGTCCCGCCCGGCGCGGAGCGAGAAGCCGCTCGTCACCACCGGAGACACGTCCGATACGAGCGCTCCTTCCCACTCCGGCGACGACATCCCGAGCTCCGCGCTCGCCGACAGCCGCCAGCCGTTCCCGGTCTCCTCCCAGCGCCGCTCCACCCCCGCGAACACCGAACGGTTCGAGATGCGCCCGAAGGCCCCGTCCGCCGAGGTGCCGAAGAGCCCCTCCTCCTCATAGAGACCGCCCGCCCGCAGCCGCAGCGACGAGAGTGGCCCGGACGACGGACGCCACGAGAACACCATCCCCGATGCCGGGCCGCCGCCGCTGGTCGAGGAGGCCGCGCTCCCCCGGCCGGTGGAAAAGAACGCACCCGTGAACCCGCTTCCGTCCCCGCCCCAGCGAAGCGCCGGCAACTCGCCGCCCCCTCGCACGTGGGCGAGATGCTGGAGAGACGACGACGGCGCCCGGGGTTCGCCCGACCCCCACATTGAGAGCGGCGCGTCCAGCAGTGCGCGGAGCGACGCGCCGAGATCGCCTGTTCCGTCCGCACCGCCCGACGCTACCCGCCCTGCGAGCGTCGGATGGAACGGCGCTCCGAGCTCATCGAACACCATCAGGTGCCGCCCCCCGAGCGAGCGCCTCATCCCGTCCCCGAACGCGCTTCCTGGACGGAGCGCGGTGGCGGCGAACGGCGCCCCGCCCTCCCACACGGTCCCGCCCGTCGCGACCGATGTCGTTCCCACCGGCTCGGTCGCCGCGCCCAGGTCGAGCATCCCCTGCCCGTACACCGCCTCATTCGCGTAGCGCCCCGTCTTGTCGGCGGTCGCGAAGACGCGCGTGACGAGTTCCTCGTTGCTCAACTGCCCCCCGAAGAAGCCCTTCATCACCGCGAGCGCACCCGACACCATCGGTGCCGCCAAGGACGTGCCGGACGTGCCCCTTCCTCCTTTCCTGAATTCCCTGACGGGCTGGCCCTCTCCATTGGGACCCCAGTATGCGAGATGCATATCCGCGCCGGGCGCGGCGATGCACCAGTCGGCCGCGATACCGCACCGATTGGAGAAGCCCGCGATCTCCCCGTCTTCACCGACCGCCACCACCGCGATACTGTGCCCGCGGAGTTCCGGGATGAGCGCCATGAGACCCGGCAGTATTTCGGGAGAGGCGGCATTGATTCTACCGCCCTCGCACCCCGGGTCCCTGGACGAACATCCCCTCCCATTGGCGTTCCCCGCAGCCCACACCAGAATGTTTTTCTCTCCTGC
This sequence comes from uncultured Gammaproteobacteria bacterium, assembly GCA_964654265.1. GTDB lineage: Bacteria > Pseudomonadota > Gammaproteobacteria > Tethybacterales > CBDBMS01 > CBDBMS01. Next base: position 3,261 of record CAZZIL010000273.1, read on the forward strand.
CTCTGCCTGTGCAAGCGTGGTGATGGTTCGGGAGAAATTTCTCCGAAGGTTGGCTGCGCTGTAGCCCTGGATGAGTCCCTGGTACCCGAGACTGAGGTTCAATATGTCGGGGTCCCATCTCTCTTCTGAATCGTCCAGAACGTCACCGTAGCGATCCGCATCCCTGAAGTCCAGTTCCGCAAGTTCCTCCAACTCGATGGGGGTATAAGGTCGGTTGGACCCCGAGCCAAGGGGAATCGCAAACATCCTGATATCGGCGGCCCAGGCGACGCCGTGGAAGGGGTTACCGTCGTTACGCACGGCTGCTGCGATACTGGCAACCGCCGTACCGTGGGAACTTTCGTCTCCGTTCTCGTTATCGATGGGTACGCCATTGATTCTTCGGAAGTGCTCATCAAGCCTCCCGCTTTCGAATGCGGGGTGATCCTCATCGACCCCCGAATCGATGAAACCGATCTCGACCCCGCCTCCGGGCCGAACCCCCGTGCCCTGCCTCGCGGCGAGATTTTCGTAGGCATGATCGGCCCGGATGGCTC
>CAZZIL010000274.1:0-8502 GCA_964654265.1 uncultured Gammaproteobacteria bacterium
CGGAAGGTCTCGGCGGAGTGGTCCGCGGCCTCCTGGAGGTTGGCGGGGATGCGCCCGGAGCAGTACCAGCCGAGCATCGCCCCGATCGACTGGGCGCGCAACGGGACCCCGGCCTCCTTGGCCGCGTCCTCCAGGCCGGCGCACAGGCGCCGGGCGAACGCCTCGATTCTCTCGAGGAACCCGTCCTCCTGGACGAGCCTGATCGTGGCGAGCCCGGCGGCAAGCGCGACCGGGTTCCCGGATAGGGTACCGGCCTGGTAGACGGGGCCGAGCGGGGCGAGGCAGGACATGATGTCCTTGCGGCCCCCGACGGCGGCCACGGGCATTCCGCCGCCGATCACCTTGCCCAGGCAGGTGAGGTCCGGCCGCACGCCGAGGCGCGCCTGTGCGCCCCCCCGGTCGACCCGGAACCCGGACATCACCTCGTCGAAGATGAGCACGGCGCCGTGCCGGTCGCAGCATACCCGCAGGGTGGAAAGAAACCCGTCGACCGGGAGGACGAGGTTCATGTTCCCGGCGACCGGCTCGACGATCACCCCGGCGATGCGGTCCCCCGATTCCTTGAACAGGTCCCGGACCGCGTCGGCGTCGTTGAACGGGAGGACGACGGTGTCCCTTGCGGCGCCGGCGGTCACACCGCTTGACGACGGGTTGCCCAGCGTCATCGCCCCGGACCCGGCCTTCACCAGCAGGGAATCCGAGTGGCCGTGGTAGCAGCCGTCGAACTTCACGATCGCGTCCCGGCCGGTGTGCCCGCGCGCGATCCGGATGGCGGTCATCGCGCTCTCCGTGCCGGAGCTGACGGCCCGGACCATCTCCACCGACTCGACGGCGCCAGCGATGGCCTCGGCGAACTCAAGCTCGACGGGCGTGGGCGCGCCGAAGCCCAGGCCGCGGCGCGCGGCGTCCTCCATCGCGGCCAGCACCTTTCCGTGCGCGTGCCCGACGATCGCGGGTCCCCAGGAGCCGACATAGTCGATGAGCCTGTTCCCGTCGACGTCGGTGAGGTGGCACCCCTTGGCCTCCCTGACAAAGAACGGGACGCCTCCCACCGCCTTGAACGCCCGCACCGGGGAGTTGACTCCCCCGGGGATCAGCGCCTCCGACCGGGCGAAAAGGTCGGCCGACTGGCTATCTGCCATTGCCGAACGCCCTTGCGAGTTCCCTTGCCGCCTTCGTGACATCGGGGGCGCCGAACAGCCCCGCGCACACGGCGATGGCGTCCGCCCCGGCCGCCGCCGTCTCCGCCGCGTTTTGCGCGGTGATGCCGCCGATCGCGACGATGCACGTGTCGGGCATCTGCGCGCGCGCGTCGCGGATGACATCGAGGCCGCACCTCACGGCGTCGGGCTTCGTGGTCGAGGGATGGACGGCGCCAAAGGACACGTAGGCGGCGTCTTCCGACACTGCGTGCCGGGCAAGCTCCACGGAGTTGTGGCATGAGACGCCGACGAACATCAGGCCATCGTCCAAGTTGCGAACCCCGTGGACGTCACGGTCCGCCTGTCCCAGGTGGACGCCGTCGACGCCGGCGCGGGCGGCGACCTCGACATCATCGTTGACCACCAGAAGCGCGTCGAAGGCGTCCGTGAGCGTGCGCAGGTGCTCGGCTTGCTTAAGTCGGGTCCGCCGAGCGGGTCCCTTGTTCCTGAGCTGGAGCGCGCGGACACCGCCCTCCAGCGCCTGGCGGCAAAGATCGAGCAGGGCAGGGGTGTCCTCCGTGGAGGGTGTCACCGCGTAGACGCCATGGATCCGGTTCTTCACTCAGACCTTGGAGAGGGAGCGGTCAAGGACCCGGATGGGCAGCAGCCGCCGGAGCCACCAGAACAGGGAGGTCGGGACCGTGACCCGGTACAGCGGCTTCGGGTTGTCGCTCTCGATCGCCTTGACCAGGGCGGCGTAGACGGCCTCCGGCCCCAGGGTGAAGACCGCCTCCCGGGGCCTCCTCTGGTCCTCGCGCCAGCTCTCCTCCATCCGCCGGTACTCGTCGCGGAAGGCGCTGTTCTCCGCGTCGACGTGCTTGGCGTGCATCGCCAGCGCGTTGTCGCGAAAGCGCGAGATGATCGGCCCCGGCTGGATCGAGATCGCGTGCACGCCTGACCCCGCGAGCTCAAGCCGCAAGGTCGACGCGATCGCCTCGACCGCGTGCTTGGACGCGTTGTACGCCCCGCGGTGCCGCATGGTGACAAACCCCAACACCGAGCTGTTGAAGACGATCCGGCCGTGCCCCTGCCTGCGCATCACGCGCAGGGCGTGCCGGTTGACCTCGTGGAGCCCAAGCACGTTGGTCTCCAGGACCTCGCGGAACGCCTCGCGGGTCGTGTCCTCCAGCGCGGCGACGATGCCGAAGCCGGCGTTGTTGAACACCGCGTCGAGGCGCCCGCCGAAGCGGCCGAGCGCCTCGTCGAACCCCTCGCGGACGCTGTCGGAGTCGTCGACGTCGATGCGCAGCGTCTCCACGCCGTGCTCGTTGAGCTCCTCGACGTCCGCGGGCTTGCGCGCGGAGGCGAGCACCCTCCAGCCCTCCCGCCTCGACAGCCACATCGCGCAGTGGCGGCCGATGCCGGTGGAGCATCCGGTGAGCAGGATTGTCTTCGTCTCGTCCATGGGCGTGCTTGGGTCGCAAGTGTACCCGACCCGGCGGGCGGGCGCCCGGGGATCGGCAGTGTGCCGTGCCGCTATCCCCTCACGACCCGGCCGTTGTTGGCGTCGGTCCGCCTGCCGTCGCGGACGGCGGGTCTGCCGTTGACCAGGACGTGCCGGATCCCGACGGGGTGCCGCTCGGGGCGCCTCAGGGTCGACCGGTCGCGCAGGGTCTCGTACGAGAACACGGTGATGTCGGCGAACTTCCCCTTGGCGAGGGTGCCGCGGTTGCGCACGCCGATCCGGGACGCGGGCAGGGCGGTGAGGCGGCGCACCGCCTCCTCCAGCGTCATCAGCCCCATCTCGCGCACGTAGCGCTGGAGGAACCGGGCGCTCCAGCCGCAGACGCTGGGCGAGAACACCCGGCCCCGGTCGGTCTTCGTGACGCCGTCGGAGATGACCACGCACTGGGGCTCGGGGAGGACCGTGCGGTTGTCCTCCTCGGAGAAGTTCCGGCCGATCCAGGTGAGGTTGAGGAGGTTGTCGCCCTCCTCCAGCATCAGGTCGAAGAGCATGTCGAGCACGTCCGTCTTGCCGCGGCGCCTGGCGATGTCGGCAAGGCTCATCCCGTCGAGGTCCGGGTTCTGCCCGGAGCTGAAGATGTAGATGTCCCTCCAGCGCCCGGCCGGGACCAGCTGCCAGATCGGCATGGGGTTGAAGCGCATCGCCTCGCGCTCCTTCGGGTCGCGCAGCCGCCTCAGGAGCCCCTTGGTCCCGCCCTCGAACGCCCAGATCGGCAGCATGGCGACCACCAGCGTCGGCGACCAGTTGTGCGGGATCATGTCGAACGCCACGTCCAGCCCCTCGCGGCGGGCCCAGTCGACCATCTCCAGGGTGTGGGACATCGCGTGGCGCGGCGCCCCGTACTTCGTCACGATGTGCGAGATCTGCAGCCGGGCGGAGGCGACGCGGGCGCACGCGATCGCCTCGCCGAACGCCATCTCGTAGTAGCGGTCCCGGTTGCGCACGTGCGTCGCGTAGAGCGCCCCGCGCTCCCCGGCCACCGAGCACAGCTCGGCGATCTCCTCCGCGCGGGCGGCCTTGCCCGGGTTGTACTCCAGGCCCGTCGAGAAGCCGATGGCGCCCTGCTCCAGGGACTCGGCGGTGAGCCGTTTCATCTCGGCCACCTCGCCGTCGGTCGCGGGCCGCGGCTCCCCCCGCATCACCGCGTGGCGAAGGGTGCAGTGCCCGACAAACGAGGCGACGTTCACGCCGAGCGGGGTCTTCTCCAGGCGGGACAGGTAGCCGTCGAAGGTGCCCCAGTCGATCTTGATCGACGGCTCGTGCCCGAGCGTGAGGTCCTTGGGCGACCTGGCCTTGCCGACCGGGGCGCAGCTGTGCCCGCAGTTCCCGACGACCTCGAAGGTCACGCCCTGGAGGACCTGGCTCTCCGCGCTGCCGTGCGCGAGCAGGGAGAAGTCGGAGTGGGTGTGGATGTCGATGAACCCCGGGGACACGACCATCCCGGTGGCGTCCAGCCGCTCCCGGGCGGGGGATTTCCCGAGCCTGCCGACGGCGGCGATCTTGTCGCCGCGCACGCCGACGTCGCCGCGGAAGGCGCGCCTCCCGGTGCCGTCGACAATCTTTCCGTGCTCAATGACCAGGTCGAACATGGTGGCCTCCTTCTTGCTGTTTCATGGGATGCTTGGCCCGAAGACCAGGTTGGGCAGGTACAGTACCCAGCCCGAGAAGAACGCGAGGAGCGCGATCACGGCCACGTACGGGACCAGGAGCGGGAGCACCCCGATGGAGATCTGCTCGATCGAGACCCTCGTGAGCTTCGACGCGATGAAGAGGTTGCCGCCGATCGGGGGCGTGAGGAACCCGACCTCGCAGGTCATCACGGTGAAGATCCCGAACAGCACCGGGTCGACGCCGAGCGAGACGACCACCGGGAGCATCACGGCGGTGAAGATGACGATCTGCGCGATGGACTCCAGCCACATCCCGACGAACAGGTAGAGCGCGCCGATCAGGAGGAGCACCAGCGCGGGGTTGTCGCCCAGCGCCTCGAAGGCCTTGCCGACCGCCTCGGGGATGTCGTAGATGGTCACCAGCTGGCCGAACGCCTTGGTGAAGGCGAGGATGAACAGCGTCGTGCCGATGATGATGGCGGTGAAGCGCAGCGACGCGAGGAACCCCTGGAGGTCGAGCTTCCCGTAGGCGAACACCCCGACGAAGAGGCCGTAGAACACGGCGACCGCCGCGGCCTCGGACGGCGTGAAGACCCCGCCGTAGATCCCGCCCAGGATGATGACCGGCGCCCCGAGCGCCCACTTCCCGTCCCACAGGGCGGCAAGCAGGGGCCGCCAGGAGAACTTCTCCCCGTGCCCGCCGTAGTCGTTGGCCTTCGAGATCCCGTAGGTCACCGCGAGCAGCAGCAGCCCGATCACGATGCCCGGGACGATGCCGGCGAGGAACAGGCGGGGGATGGAGGTGTCGGACACCAGCGCGTAGATGACCAGCAGGTTGCTTGGCGGGATCATGCTCCCCAGCGCGCCGGCGGCGGCGGCGACCGCCCCGGCGAAGCGCGGCTTGTACTTCTCCTTCAGCATCGCCGGGATGGTGATCGACCCGATCGCGGCGGTCGTCGCCGGGCTGGACCCCGAGAGGGCCGAGAACAGCATGCACGCGACGACGGTGACGAGGCCGAGCCCGCCCTTGTACGCGCCGACCAGGCGCTGCGAGATCTCGATCAGCCGCTCGGACATGCCGCCCTTCTCCATCAGCTGGCCGGCAAGGACGAAGAGCGGGATCGTCGTCAGGGGAAAGGGCTCGAAGGCGGTGTAGGCCGACTGCGCCATCAGGGTCAGCGGGATGTCCGCGAGGAGCAGCCCCACCGCCACGGACATCCCGGCGGCGAACGGTATCGGGACGCCGATCGCCATGGTCGCGAGGAACACGACCGACATCCAGACGATGCCGCTCACAGGGGCGCCCCCTTCGCGCCGTCCCGGTACCACCGCCAGTAGACCTGCAGGATGCGCACCGCCATCAGGACGATGCTTGCCGGGACGATCGACTGCGGCCAGCGCTGCTCGATCCCCAGGCCCGGCGACACGTGGACGGTCTCGAACAGCAGCTTGACGAAGATGACGCTCTGCGAGAGGACCAGGAAGAGGAACAGCAGCCACAGCGTGTCGGCCAGGACGATCGTCGCCAGGCGCACCCTCGGCGGCAGCAGGTCGTAGACGAACGCGACCCGGATGTGGGCCCGCTCGCGCGCCGCCAGGCTGGCGCCGAAGTAGATCGCGCCGATCATGGCGTAGACGGCAATCTCCTCGGCCCACGGGGCGGCCGCGGAGAACGCGTAGCGCAGGACGACCTGAAGCATGACGCACCCGGCCATCAGGCACAGGCAGATCCCGCAGACGAACTCCTCAAGCCTGCGGTCCAAGGCCGACAGGGCGGCCTTGAGTCGGGGTCCCATCGGCGGACGGCGCCCGGCGGCAGATGTCCGGGCGGCCGGACCCGCGACCGGGTCGCCGCCTTACTTGGTGTCCCGGATCTTCTCGACCAGCGCCTGGAACTCCGGCCCCTTGTCCGCAAGCCAGCGGTTCTGCACGCGCTGGGCCGCGGCAATGAAGTCGGCCCGGTCCGGGTGGGTCACCTTCATCCCTCCCTCCTCGGCGAGGAACCGGTGGACGTCGGCGATCTGCTTGACCATCTCCTTGCGGTAGTCGAGGTCGGTCGCGCGCCCGGCGCGGCGGAGCCCGTCGCGCTGCTCGTCGGTCAGCTTGCCCATCAGCCGGTCGCTCGCGAACAGCGGCGCGAAGGCCGCGAAGTGCTCCAGGATGGCCAGGTGCGGGGCGATCTCGTAGAACTTCAGGGTCTTGATGAAGGTCGTCCCGTTGTCGCCGCCCTGGACGGTCCCGGTCTGCAGGGCGGGGGGCGTCTCCGACCACGGCAGCGGGATCGGCGCGGCCCCGAACTCCTGGAAGGTGTCGATCATCACCTCGTTCTTCGGCACACGGATCTTGATCCCGGCCATGTCCGCCATCGTGTTGATCGGGCGGACGGTGTTGTAGAAGTCGCGGTAGACGATGTTCCCCCAGGCCATGACGCGCACCTTCGTCGTCTCCTCGAACTGGTCGCGGAACTCCCGGCCGACGTCGCTGTCGAGCACCCGGTAGCCGTGGTCGCGGTCGTAGAAGATGTACGGCAGGACGAACGCGTCCCACAGCGGGTAGTGCGGCGACACGTTGTTCCCGGTGATGATCGCCATGTCGACCGTGCCGAGCTGCAGCGCCTTGAAGGCCTCGTCCTCGGTGATCAGCGACGCGCAGCACCGCGGCTTGATGACGACGCCGTCGACCATCTCCTCCGCGTAGCGCTTGAACAGCGTGGTGAAGACCCCGTACGTGCTGTCCTCGCTGCCGGCGTACGCGATGTTGATCACGACGTCGTCGGCCGCCCGCGCGCCCGGCATCGGGGACGAGACAGTCAGGCTGAGCGCGCCAGCCGCGAAGGCCGGCGCGAGTTTCCGTGCAAGGTTGCCCATGGTTGCTTCCCTCCTGTGGCGGCGCCCCGCGCCCGCCGCCGGCCGCCGACTCCCTGCCGACTATACACCAAGGCCCCCGGGGAGAACGGAGGGTCCCGCCTCCCCGTTTGTGCGACAATCGGGGGACGCACCCCGGGCAGGCGCCCGCGGCAGTGCGGCTGTGAGTTGAGCGCGATGGATTTTCGTTCCCTGAAAGCCGAGCAGGTGGCCGGCCTTGTCAAGTCCGGCGAGATCCGGCGTGGCGCCGTCTACAGCCCCGACCCGGAGTCCATCCGGGACCGGGAGCAGGACACGCGGGACTGGGCGTGCGAGTGGACCGCCCTGATGCGGGTCGCGGCCGACAGCCCCGACCCGGCGGTGTTTGCCGCCTTGGTCGGTTGCGGCCTCGACCCGCTTGAGACCAACCCGTCCGGGGTCACTTGCCTGATGGCCGCGGCCGCCTGCAACCCCGTGTTGCGGATGGCGGCGACGTGCCTGGAGAACGGCGTCCCGGTGTCGGAGCGGGACCGGCACGGCATTGCCGCGATCCACCTTGTCGCCCTGAACAACACGCCCGCCCACTTGGACCTGCTGGTGGAGTGGGGCGAGGAGATCGACTGCGTCTCGCTGAAGGGGGACACACCCCTCATGATGAGCGCGATCCGGCGGGACGGCGGGGAGATGTCGCGGCACCTGTTGGACCGGGGCGCGGAGATCGATGCGACCGATGCCCGGGGCATCACCTCGCTGATGTTCGCGTTGCGCGCGGGCAACAAGGACGCGGCGCTGGCGCTGATCGACGCTGGCGCGGACCTCGGGGCCAGGGACAAGAAGGGGATGGGTCCGGTCGAGCACTACGCCATGTGCCTGGCCACCGGGACCGCCCAGCCGGACGACGACGTGCTGGAGGCGCTGGGCGGCAGTCCCGGCGCCAAGCGCACGTTGCACTGAGGCGCCTTTTGGGTGGCGCCCGGTCTTGCGTCGGGTGTGTCGTCCCGCCTGCCCCGGCTGGTGCACTCTCGCCAAAGCTCTTGGTCCACGTCACGGGCCGGCATTCATCGATGCGGCAAGGACGGTCCCGGCGGCCAATCCGGGTTATCATGCGCGTCGTCGTGACCTGTTTTCCTGAGACAAGCCGGGCGCCGGGCGGGCGGTCGCCCTGCCGCACGGGCGGGACCTGATGGCGAGACCCAAGGGGAGCGGCGCGACCGGACGGAAGGCCGCCGGCTCCGCCGGTGCCGGGTCGGCGGGGCACGTGATCGGGGATCTCAAGGCGGAGACCGGGGCGGTCCGCGCGGAGGTGTGGGCGCCGGGCGGGGAGGGTCCGTTCCGGGTCGAGATCTCCCCGCCGTCTTGCGCGGCCCGGCTCAGGCTTGAGG
>CAZZIL010000275.1:0-2478 GCA_964654265.1 uncultured Gammaproteobacteria bacterium
CAGCTTGCCCGCCTCGATCAGGCTTGGGTTTATTCTCCCGAACAGGCGCACGCGTGCCGCGTTCACGCGCGCCACCGCCTCTTGGTCGGCGCCGTTGTCCCGGGACGGCATCTTGTCGGCGCGGTCATCGGGGACCGACACTGGCATCCCGGCCGGGTCCGCCAGCCCCGACCGTGCGGCGGCTGTGTCTTCCCTTGTTTTCAGTGTGTGTCCCATGGCACTCCGCGCCGCCCCCGGCCGGGGACGGCTCCTCTGCGCAGGGATTGTAGCACAAACCGGGCGAGACTGCCCAAGCGATTCCCCGGCCCCGTCCCGTGCTGCCGTGACCGGGGGGGCGCTTCCCGGCGTTCCACGACAGCACCATGTCGTGGATGGCCTTGCCTACCCCGGGGCGCGAGAGGATGATCTTCGCGAACACGGTCCCGGGGAGCAGACTGCCGAGGCGAACGTCGACCCGCGCGATCAGCGGAGGGGTCGCCACCACAAGACCCAACAGCAGGTGGCAACTCGCGCGGAAACCCGAAGGCATATGTCCCTCAGTTCCTGATAGGGATCGTCCCGGCAGACCCGATTTTCGTGCCGAGCGTCGGGGACGTCAGTCACGCTCCCGGGAGACGGCCCGACTGGGCTGACATCGAGAAAGAGCGCACCCCGTTGCCCGGCAACCCAGGTGTCTTGGCGCCATACTCCGCACACATGGGTTGCGCGTGTCGGCAAGGGGGCGAGTGGTCGCAGAAGCACGGCACGCCCGCAGGTGACCGATGTCATCTCATCCCACACTCGGCATACAGATCCCGCGCCTCTCTCTGTAAGCACTCCGGCAACCACCAACTCCCGGAAGATGCCCCACGTCGTGATGATCGGAAGAGCCAAGCCTTGTTGCTTGACAAACCTGGCCGCCCCCTTGTCGTCTGTGGCCAATGACCATTTGTTCTCGAGCGCGACCACAATCGCCGAGCTTTCCCCGGCGCCCAAGGGGGCTTTCCGGGCCAACAGATAGAGCGGGGTGTTCTCCTCCTGGCCCCCGCGGCGCAAGGCAAGATGTCCCGCCTTGACAGCTCCCAGAAGGCGGCGCCTCTGCTCGGCGTGGATCACCTCCCTGTCAACCCGGCTGGTCACAAGGAATGCGGACGGGTGCGTGCCAAGCAGGTGGGCCCCGTCAACCCGAAGAAAGTTGATCAGCGTGGACGCGTCGATCACGGTGCCTGCCGCCGTCATACCAGGGTTTTGTCACTGATGGGCCCTCTCCCGAAAACCTGGTCGACAAGCGCCGACCCGTTGACTCCGATGTCCCGGCCGATATCGCGGAGACGCCCTTGGGTGATCCTTTCTTGGCGAAACGCCTCCATCCCCAAGTAGGCCAGCCGCCTGACGAGTGCGCTCTCGAATTCCCGGGGGTTTCCGCCCGGAAGCCCGTCATGGCCTATCTCCCTCAGGTTCCGGGCCACAATGTCCTTTTTCGACACGATCGCCTCCGCCTCGCCGTCGCTGACGTGGCGGAGGTTTCTCAGGCGCCAGACGGCCGCCGTGAAGCTGACACCGAAGTGGCGGGCGATCATGGCCGCGTCCTGGCAGGTGATCGTCTGGGAGACCCGCAGGGGACGGACCCCGACCCGGATCGGTGAATCAGTGGCCGCGCCAAGCACGACGTGCGAGCGGTGGCCTTGGCCCTTGTGTGCCTGCGCCAGCCACCCATCGACACCTTCCGCCGGCATCAGGAAGGCGGCCGCAAAGGCGTTCGCCCGCACTTCCGCGGGCTCGGACGAGTTCTCCTCTCGCGTCACCATCGCGGTCTCGCCGCGGTCGAACAGCGCATGCGCGTACTCTTGGGCGGCGGAAAACCGCCTGCGCACCGGATGGTCCCTGCGGTTGACGAGAATCGCCATCTCGATGTTGGGATGGTTCACGAACAGGCCGGAAAGACCCTTGGGAAGGTCAATGTCGGAAGGCCATATGCCTTGGGACCCGATGAGCTCCGCGATATCGGGAAGAGGCGCATGCCCGAGGCCGAGCCGACAACGCTCTTCCCGGGCGACGGCCTCGCCGTGCCGGATGGCCGTGTCGGCGCTCTCCACCCGCGCCGCATAGTCGGGGACCGTCAGGCCGGATGCCTGCCCAAGGAACCGTCGCAGGTCCATGCCGATGTCGAGAAGGTCCAAGACCCGCCGCATGTCGGCCCCGACTTTCCTCGTGGGCTTCATCTCGGGGCAGGCCCGGCTGACCGCCAGGAACACCTCCTCCTTCCGCATTTCAATCTCGGGGTAAAGGAAGGACCCGACCGGGACGCTGTAGAACCCGGCGAGCTTCCGGAGCTCGGGCCCCGACACCGACCGGACACCGCTTTCCATGTCGGCCACAACCGCGCGTGGCAGGCCGAGGGCATTGGCCACGGCCTGCCGGCTTCTTCCCCTTTTTTCCCGAAGATCCTGCAGGCGTTCCCCCAGCTTGCCGGTCTCGATCGTGCTTTTCCCGAACAAA
>CAZZIL010000276.1:0-2077 GCA_964654265.1 uncultured Gammaproteobacteria bacterium
GCTGTGGCGCGTCCGATGCCGGTCTTCCCCTTGTGCCCGGTCGCGACCGCCATCGAGGTCGGCTCGCCGACGATGCACATCCGCGGGCGAAACGGCGCGCGCGCCAGCATGTCGATCAGGCTGCGCACGCCGACGCACCCGATCTCCTCGTCGTGCGACAGCGCCAGGTGCAGCGGGGTCGACAGCCGGCGCCGCGCGGCGGCGACCGCGGCGACCAAGGCGCTCGCCACAAACCCCTTCATGTCGGCGGTCCCCCGCCCGTGCAGCCGGCCGCCCGACTCGGTGAGCCGGAACGGCGGGACGCTCCACGCCTGCCCGGTCACCGGGACCGTGTCGGTGTGCCCGGACAGCATCACCCCCGGTCGGTCCCGCGGCCCGACCGTCGCGTACAGGTTGGCCTTGCGCCCGGTGCGGTCCCGGATCACCTCGACCGCCGCGCCGGCGTCCGACAGCGACTGGCGCGCGAACTCGATCAGCCCCAGGTTGGAGTCGCGGCTCACGGTCCGGAACCCGATCAGCCGCGCCAGTGTCTCGGTGGTGTTCATCTCCCGTCTTGTGCCGCCCCAAGGATAGCAGGAAGGCGCCGGGTTGGGAACATTGCCGGCGGAGGCTGTTCCCTGCGCGGCATCCATGACAGACGCTCACCGTTCGACAGTCGCGGGCCAAGTGTCGGCGGGCACCGTCCGCGTGGAGGAGCCCGTGGCCGGCGGCGTGCCTTCTGCCCGCCAGCGGACGAACGGATTCAGCGGGAGAGGCAACGCCTTTCGCGCCGGTGCCGCGGGAACATCAGGCGCGCACAGTCCGGAACAGCGGACCTGCGCGCCGACATCGTGCGCGAATCCCGGCGGTCAGCTTCCCGGCGACTCATGCCGCCCCGTCCGACACCCCCACAGCCTGGCACGAGGAGCCGTGTGTGCGCAGGAGTCTCGCCCGACGCCCACCAAGGCGCCCGCGACCCTTGGCGTCCCGATGAAGCCCCACCCAAAGGCGCACACTCCGGCCGGGGATCCCGACCGCGGCCTACTCCCGCGGGGTGGCGAGCGACCTGGCGTACTCCAGTATCTCTGTGTTCGAGCGACTCGGCGGCATCGTGCGGCTGGCCAAGTTGTCGAAGACGATGTCGCGCAACCGCTCGTTGCGGCCCAGGATGCCGCCGAATTGCCACGTGTAGAACAGGAAGAGCACGTCCCGGGGCTCCAGCACCTCGTTGTCGTCAATGTCGAGCACGGGGGTTTCCGACACCTGTAGCGCTTGGGCGTGCGCAAAGATCTCGGCGTTCGAGCGACCCGGCGGATTGCTGCGGCTGGCTAGGTTGTCGAAGACGATGTCGCGCAACCGCTCGTTGCGACCCAGAATGCCGCCGAACTGCCACGTGTAGAACAGGAAGAGGGCATCCCGGGCCTCCCGAGGCCCGTTGCCGTCAGCGTCAAGGATGACTCCCGCCGCAGAATCGGTCCTCACCCTTGTGACCACCCAGTCCCCTGTGGTCTCCGCGCTGGCGGCCCGAACCCTGATATCGTAGACGGCACCCCCCTCCAACCCGGTGATCATGGCAGTGGTCATCTCGTCAGTGTGCGCGACAGCAGTCCACACGTCGTCCCCGCTCTTCCGGTACTGGACCTCGTAGGTCGGCGACGGGCCGATGTTCTCCGGAGGATCCCAGCTCACCGACAACGAGGTGCCTGAGCCCGATTCAGGGGCGGTCACCGTCACGGGCACAGCAGGCGCCGAGATGGTCGCCGACCCGGCCACACCGGAGAACGAAATGTCCCCCCCGTAGTCGGGGACTATCTCCGTGACAACCGCCTCGAAGGTCTCGCTGCCCTCGAACACGCTGTCACCCATCAAGTCCACCGTGAACGCCCGGGGACCCGTGGCGCCTGCCGGGAAAACCACCGTGTCGGCAGATGTTCCCGCCCGCCCGACGAAGTCCGCACCTGCCACCGCGGTGCCGTCCCTGGTCGCCAAGGTCACGGTGACGTCCCGGTCCGCCGCCCTGTCCATGGTCACCGAGAACACCACCGAGGCGGACTCGCCCCCGGCAGGCTCGTCAACACCCGCGACAGGACCGCCGACC
>CAZZIL010000277.1:0-10224 GCA_964654265.1 uncultured Gammaproteobacteria bacterium
GAGAAAAGCAGGCACGCCAGGTCCCGCGAGTCCGGGTCCAGCGGCAGGCGCTCGGCCCGGCCGACCATGAAGCGCGGGTTGTCGCCCGACCGGGCGTTGGCCCGGCCGACACGGTCCGGGTCGAGCTCGATCCCGAGGACGGCCGCGCCGGCGCCGGCCATCTCCCGGGCGAATCCGCCATCGCCGCAGCCGATGTCGACCGCCGCAACCCCGTCAAGGTCCAGGCACGACAGAAGAAAATCGATGTGCCTCACCGCTCAATCTGCCGTTTCGCGAACAACCGGAACCGACCGCTCGGATCAAGCCCCGCGACCCAATCCGTCGGGGAGGGCGGAACTCGGCCCAAGGCCGAAGGCACCAGACGGTGGTGAACCCCGGTGACTGGCGCGTCTGTCCCGGTCGCCCTCTTTGGTTTCCCGGTCCCCCTTGCGCTCATCGAGACACACCTTCCGCGAACTCCAGGGATGGCCTCATCATCTCGTCGGTCATGCCGGCACCGGAGACGAAGATCAGCTCGTACCTCAGGGTGTCCGGGCTCAGTCCCACCCATCTCTTCAGGGCGGCAGCCTTCCGCCCCTCCGGATGAAGGGCCGCGACCCCTCTCTCGTGGCGCTCCAGGTCCTCGCGCACCGCGGAGGCAAACCGGTCCGCCTTGATATCCACGACCAGGTGCCTCCCGTCCTTTCGCCTGACGACGAAGTCCGGCGCGTGGTGGCGCCATCCGCCGTCCGCCCCCTTGTGCTCAAAGAAGAAGTCGGTCTTCGCCGGGTCCGTGAACCCTCCGGTGAAGATGACGTCATCAACGTTCCCCGGTCGCTCGTCGAGATGGCGCAGCATGCCCTTGAACCAGTCCATCTCCGGAGCGGAGTCGAAGAGGTACGGGTCGTAGTGGAACCCGAACCCCCGCCGGTTGTACGGCAGGGTGTCCTCCAAGGACAGGAGCAGGTCCTCCTTGTCGACAGGGTGGACGATATCGGCGGTGTACACCGGGCTCCCGCGCCGTTCCCCGGTCCGCTCGAAGCCCTCGATCCTCACCAGCGCGAGCGCGCGTTCCTCGATCTCCTCCCGGATGTCGTAGTGGCAGGTCTGCTTCTCCAGTTGGGCGGCGAGCGGGGCCATGTGCGACAGGGGGACTTCCCTGTCGGGATAGAGTGCCCGCAGCTGTTCGTAGATCCGCCAGTAGTCGAGGCGGTAGACCGCCGACAGCTCAAGGGTCGCCATGTAGGGATCCAGTGTGTCGCCTGACGCGCTGGTCTCTGCCTCTGCCCCGATGGAGGGTGCGCGCTGCCGCAGGGCCGGGTCGCCCAGAAGCCACTGAGTTTTCGCCATGCGCCGCACGGCCTGCGCGGTCGGGCGCGTGAGACGGAAGTTGTCGATCCCCTCCTTTCGCCTGACAACAGCGCGCTTGGTGTGCGTGACCGTCAGGGGCGGGATGGACGGCTTTCTCAGCTCGATTCTTCTGCTCTTGCGGTCGGCGCGGGTGTCGCGGAGGTCGGAGATCGACTCGCCGTACGTGTCCCCGAGCTCGCGTCCAAGGATTCGCGCGTTGGACCGGGAGAGGTAGATCTTCGCCTTGGTGTTGTTGCCGGGAGCCTGCCTGAGGCAGCGGGTCGCGGCCTGCAGCACGAGGTTGTTGCCGGTGCGCATCTCGCCGACCAGGGCGCACGCGAAGAGACTGGGGCAGTTCCACTCCCCGGCGCCCGCGTTGACCAGAAGCACCACCCGGTGGGGGCAGTCCGGGTTGTTCAGCCGGCTGACGTCGCCGTTCTCGTCCGCCGTTGCCATCGCTGTGTTGCGCAGGCAGGTCGGGGGGGAGTGGCCGAGGGAGACCAGCTTCGCCTCGATGACCGGCCGCAGCTCATCGAGTTCCGCGGTGCGGGGGAAGTGGATCGCCAGCTTGGCGGGCGATCCGCCCGGCAGGCGTTTGTCGCCGTAGCACTCGAAGAAGTCCTCCACCACGCGGGTGACAAACAGGTCGGCCTGCGTGTCGCCGGACTCGTGCACCTCGATGTTCCCTGACACCGGCTTGAGGATGCCGTCGCGAATCCCATCGGACAGGCCGTGCCACACCACGACCTCCGGCAGGGGCCGGCGCTGGAAGCGGGGGGTCCCGGTGGTGTTGACGGCGCAGACGACCTCCGCGTTGGCATGGAGGTGGTCCACGGTTGCCCGCACATTCTTGAGTTCCTTGCCCAAGGCAGGACCGCACGTGTGGTGAGCCCCAACGGAGAAAATCCCCAGGCGCGGAAGGGACGCAATCGTCTGGAGGTGGATGCGGGCGACCTTCTCCTCCTCCGCCCTTGCCGCCGCGGCAAGGCGTTGCGGCATTGCCCGCGACACCCCCTCCGTCTCCCGACGGACACGGGGTCCCTCCGGGCCGATCACCACGATGTTGAACGAGCTTGCCGGGATCACCGGGATGTGCCAGTCGCCGCTGGTGGCGGACACCAACCGCAAGCGGCTCAGGAAGGCTTTGAGGAGGTGCGGGGGCAGGATGTGCTCATACGGGACCTCGATCAGCTCCCGCAAAGGTCCGATTCCCGGGGCGAACGCCAAGGCATTCTCGATGAACGGCCCGTCCGGGTGCTCCGAGGCCAACACGAACTCGCTGGCGATGATCGCGCCGATGAGGACGGTCTTGCCGGCACCCATGGCCAAGGCGAAGGTGTAGCTGGGGCACTCCAGTGAGAGCGCATCGCGCAGGGTGTCCAGGCGGAACTCCTTGACGAATCCGTCGTCCGTCCGGACCATGGTGAGCAGGCGGTCGAGGTCGAAGCCGGCCCGCTCGAACGCGGCGGGGCTGATCCCCAACCCATTGGGCAGGTCTCGCCGCGCCTTCCCGTGGAGGTCGCGGCACAGGTCGAGGAGGCGCGGCGTGCCCTTGACGACCCGAAGGTGCCAGTAGGTCTCCAGCGCGCGGATCTGCGCCTCGCGCAGGAAGGGAGGGAGACCATCCTTCGCTCCCCGGGCATGCATGAGTGTCTCCGACAAGGCGGGGTAGGGGGACGGATAACCTTGGGTGCGCCATTCATCCACGCCTTCACGGAGCCGCTGGTGCAACGAGGCGCTCACTGGCTCCGTTGCTCCCGGCGAGTCGATGCCGCCCCCGACCCGCGGTCTCGCCCCGGGAGCATGGTGGGGGTGCGTGGGTGTCTTGGGCACGAGATCGCGATTCTGCCCGAATTCGCGGCACCCGTCAACCAATCCGGGCCGGGTCGCCCGGTTTCCGCCGACAGTGTGACGCGTTGTCCCGCGGTTTCCCGGCTTGGCGGTACCCGGGGGTGGGCTGGCTCGGCTCGGCTCTTGCGCCGTGTGTTCGCCCGACTGTCCGCATGTCCGACCATGGTTCATCCACGCCGCGACCCTGCCGCGACACGCGGGCAAGACGGACTCCCTCGGCATCGGCGAGGCCGGGCGCATCGGCCTCTCTTGCGTTGCCGACCGTGGCGTTGGCGGACGCATGGTGTTAGAATCCGCGCGACAGGAAGACGGACATGAAAGCGATCATCAGCGCCTGCGGGCGACAGTACCGCGTTCGCCAGGGCGACATCATTGCCTTGGATCGGTTGGCGGCCGAGGAGGGGGTGACGTTCGACCTTCCCGGGCCGGCCGAGGACGCCGTCCTTGACGGGAGCGTGCTGTTGCTGGAGCACGATGGCGAGGCTTGGGTGGGGCAACCCGCCCTGGACAACGTCACGGTCCGCTTCCGCGTCATCGGGGAGGTGAAGGGGAAGAAGATCCGCGTGTTCAAGCACCGTCGGCGCAAGACCTACCGCAAGACGATGGGGCACCGGCAACGCTACACCCACGTGCAGGTGGAGGACATCGCGGTGTCGGGCGGCGGCGTCCCGGCGGCGGGGCAGCAGTCCCCGGACTGATTGCTGAAGCAGGAGGGCTGACATGGCACAGAAGAAGGCGGGGGGAAGCTCGCGCAACGGCCGCGACTCGAACCCCAAGTACCTGGGCGTCAAGCGCTACGGGGGCGAGAAGGTCAACGCCGGGACGATCATCGTCCGCCAGCGGGGGACCAAGTTCCATCCCGGCCTGAACGTCGGTGTCGGGAAGGACCACACGCTGTACGCGAAGGCCCCGGGCACGGTGCAGTTCTCCTTTGGCGGCCCACATCTGCGTCGACAGGTCAGCGTGGTATCCCCGGCGGGCTAGCCCGCGCGCGATGTTCGCGCCCGCAGGCGCGGGGGGTCCCGGGTGTCGTTGATCGACGAGGCCCGGATCAGCGTGTCGGCCGGAACAGGCGGCTCCGGCAAAGTCAGTTTCTCGCGCACGCGCTCGGACCCGCGGGGCGGGCCGGACGGCGGCAACGGCGGCGTGGGGGGATCCGTCTACGCGGTGGCGTCGCCCCGGGCGAAGACCCTTCGTCAGTACCGGCGGCAGTTCCGGGTGTCCGCCGAGAACGGCGTGCGCGGCGGCAACCGCCGCCGGCGCGGGGCGTCCGCGACGGACGTGGTGCTGGAGGTCCCGGTCGGGACCGTGATCAGGGACCTCGACTCCGGGATGTTGCACGCGGACCTGACGGCGGAGGGGATGCGCACCCTCCTGGCGCGCGGCGGGCGCGGCGGCGTCGGCAACACCCACTTCAAGTCGTCGACCAACCGGCGGCCTCGGGAATCGACCGACGGCTGTCCGGGTGAGCGGCGCGAGTTCCTGCTGGAGCTGCGGATCCTTGCCGAGATCGGGATGGTGGGACTGCCCAACGCCGGGAAGTCGAGCCTGCTGGCCGCGCTGACGGCGGCGAACCCGAAGGTGGCGAACTATCCGTTCACGACCCTGGAGCCCAACCTGGGCGTGATCGCCGACGACCGCTCGGAGCACGTGGTGGCCGACATCCCCGGGCTGATTGAGGGGGCCGCCAAGGGCGCCGGGCTCGGCAACCGCTTCCTGCGCCACGTGTCGCGCACCCGGCTCCTGTGGCACGTGGTCGACATCGCGACCCCGGAAGACATGGGGCAGCTGCGCCGGAACATCGAGCTGCTCGTGTCGGAGCTCTCGGTCTTCGAGGGCGGCTACCTGGCCCGCAAGCCCTGCTGGCTGATCCTGAACAAGGCGGACATCGCGGACGACGCGCGCACAGGGCTGTTGCCCGGGGCGCTTGGCGCCTGTGCCAGGGGGATGCCGACGTTCGTGGTCTCCGCGGTTACCGGGGAGGGCATCGACCGCCTGAGATGGGCGGCCTTGAACTGTGACCGCGCGGCATCGTGAGGGACCGGTCCGGGCGCGGACCCTGATTCTCAAGGTCGGCAGCAGCCTGCTGGCAGGGGAGGACGGGCGCCTGGACACGGGCTATGTCCAGGGGCTGTGCGACCGGCTGTTCGATCTGATCAGGGAAGGCCGCTCGGTGACGCTCGTGTCGTCGGGGGCGGTGGTCGCCGGGATGTCGCGGTTGCGGTGGGAGCGGCGCCCGGAGCGGCTCGGGGACATCCAGGTCGCGGCCGCGGTGGGGCAGATGTGCCTTGCCGACACGTACGCGGAGGCGTTCGCGAGCCACGGGCTGCACACCGCCCAGGTGCTGCTGACCGCCGAGGACATGTCGAACCGGGCCCTCTACCTGAACGCGCGCTCCATGCTCAAGCGGATGTGCCAGCTCAGTGTGGTGCCCGTGGTCAACGAGAACGACGCGATCGCCCTCGAGGGCCTCCGGTTCGGTGACAACGACCGGCTCGCGGCGATGGTCGCCAACCTGATCGAGGCCGACCTGCTGGTGCTGATGACGGATCGGGACGGGTTGCTGGACCGGTCCGGCCAGGTGGTCGAGGAGGCCTCCGCGGCGGACCCCGCGCTGAAGGAGCTCTGCTTCTCCAGCCAGAGCAGGCACGGCTCTGGGGGCATGGAGAGCAAGCTCGACGCGGCGGCAATCGCCGCCCGCGGGGGGACCCACACCGTGATCGTGGGTGGGAAGGACCCCGGCGCGATCGCCCGGGTGATGGGCGGCGAGCCGGTCGGCACCTTCCTGCGCTCCGATGTCGCGCGCCTCAACGCGCGCAAGCGGTGGTTTGCGCACGGGCCGAACGTGTGCGGGAGCGTCGAGATCGACGACGGCGCGGTGCGCGCGATCATCTCCAACGGGAAGAGCCTGCTGCCGGTCGGCGTCAGGAGCTTCTCGGGGAGCTTCGGCCGCGGCGACGTGATCAGCTGCAACGCGGCGGACGGCCGGGCGGTCGCCCAAGGGCTGACGAACTTCAGCTCGGACGAGGTCGCCCGGATCATCGGGCGGCCCGGGCGCGAGCACCGCCGGATTCTCGGCTACGACATCGAGCCGGAGCTGATCCACCGCGACAACATGGCGATACTGGCGCAACCGTGAGCGCGACCGAGTTCGAGCGGCTGCTGGCGCTCACCGCCGACGGCGTCCAGTCCCTCCAGGAGGTCATGGTCCGGATCCTGGAGACGGACATCGACCTGGTGCGGGACGTGTGCGACCACATCTTCGCCGGCGGGAAACGGCTGCGCGCCGTGGTCGCCATGCTGTCGATGTCGGAGTGCCGGGTCGATGAGGAGCTGTGCCACCGCATCGCCGCCGCTATCGAGTTCATCCACTCCGCGACCCTGCTGCACGACGACGTGGTCGACGACGCGTGGGTGCGCCGCCACCGCAAGACGGCGAACAGGCTCTTCGGAAACTCCTCGGCGGTACTGGTCGGGGACTTCCTCTACTCGCGGGCGTCGCAGATCTGCGCGGAGACGGAGAACACCGGGCTCATCCGGTGCTTTGCCGACACGACGAACAACCTGGCGAAGGGCGAGGTCATCCAGCTGATCAACACCCGGGACCCGTCCTATGAGGAGAAGCGCTACTTCGAGGTGATCGAGCGCAAGACGGCCAACCTGTTCCGGTTGGCCGCGCTCAGCGGTCCCCTGCTGTCCGGGCGCGACGACCTGGTCGGGCCGTTCGGCGTCTTCGGCTGGAACCTCGGGATGTCGTTCCAGATCATCGACGACTGCCTGGACTATGCCGGCGACCCGGAGGTGACCGGGAAAAAGATCGGCAAGGATCTCGACGAGAGCAAGATCACGCTGCCGATGATCTACGGACTGGAGACGCTCGACCCGCAGCGGCGCGCGCGGATCCTGGCGGCGCTCAGGCAGGACGGCGTCGACCAGGAAAGCCGGGAGGAGCTGTTCGAGCTGAGCGCGATGCCGGGGACCATCCAGCGTGTCCAGGGGAAGGCGGAGGAGCACGCGATGGTCGCGAAGCGGTCGTTGCTCAACCTCGGCGGCTCACGCGAGCGCGACCTGTTGGTGGATCTCGCCGGCGCGTCCGTGTTCCGGGCGCGCTGAGCGGCGGCGGGAGTCAGTCGGCGGACCTCTCGACCAGGACCTTCCGGTTGCCCATCTGGTCCGGGGCGGACACGAGCCCGGCGGCCTCCATCGACTCGACAATCCGCGCCGCGCGGTTGTAGCCGATCCGCAGCTGGCGTTGCACGGACGAGATCGACGCGCGCCGGCTGCTGACGACCGCCTCGACCGCCTGGTCGTACAGCGGGTCCTTCTCTCCGTTGCCGCCGTTCCCGCCGGGCGCTCCGTTGGCGTCGCCGCCCCCCGCGGAGGCGGCCGCGAAGTCAAGCGACCCGGCCTCGGCCGGGTAGAGCTCCTTGACGCGCTCGACGACGGAGGTGACCTCCTTGTCGGAGACGAAGGCCCCGTGGATCCGGTGGGGCGACGGCGCCGAGATCGGGATGAACAGCATGTCGCCCTTCCCGAGGAGGGTCTCGGCCCCCATCTGGTCCAGTATGGTCCGGGAGTCGACCTTCGACGACACCTGGAACGCGATCCGGCTGGGGATGTTCGCCTTGATCAGTCCGGTGATGACATCGACCGACGGGCGTTGGGTCGCGAGCACCAGGTGGATCCCGGAGGCGCGCGCCTTGTGCGCCAGGCGGCTGATCAACCCCTCGATCTTCTTGCCGACGACCATCATCAGGTCGGCCAGCTCGTCCACGATCACCACGATGTACGGCAGGGGATCAAGCCCCTCGTCATCGTCCGCGCCCTCCGGGTCGCGGACGCTCTCGCCGGCCCGCTGCGCCTGCGCGATCATGTCGTTCAGGCTGCCGAGACTCCTGACGCCGAGCCCCGCCATCAGCCGGTAGCGCCGGTCCATCTCGGTGACGCACCACTCAAGCGCCGCCTGCGAGTGTTCCATGTCGGTGACCACCGGCGCGAGCAAGTGCGGGATCCCCTCGTAGACCGACAGCTCAAGCATCTTCGGGTCGATCATGATCATCTTCACGTCCCGCGGCGGGGACTTGTGGATCAGGCTGAGCACCATCGAGTTGATGGAGACCGACTTGCCCGACCCGGTGGTGCCGGCGACGAGAAGGTGGGGCATCGCCTTCAGGTCCGCGACGAAGGGGCTGCCGGAGACGTCCTTGCCGAGCGCGAGCGCCAGCGGCGTCGGGCTGTCGGTGAACGCCCTCGACTGGACGATCTCGGAGAGGAACACGGTCTGGCGCTCACGGTTCGGGATCTCCAGCCCCATCGTGGTCTTGCCGTGGATGGTCTCAAGCACGCGGATGCTGTGCACCGAGAGAGCGCGCGCCAGGTCCTTCGACAGGTTGATGATCTGGTTGCCCTTGACCCCGGTGTCGAGCTCGATCTCGAAGCGGGTGATCACCGGGCCGGTGTGCGTCTCCACGACGCGGACCTCGACGCCGAAGTCCCTCAGCTTCTCCTCGATGCGCGCGGACATCTCCGCGAGCTCCGCCTCCCCGGGGATCTTGTCGGCCTGGTCCGTCGGGGTGTGCAACAGGCCGGCGGCGATCAGGTCGGGGTCCTTGCGCGCGTCCTGCTTTGCCTTGGCTGCCCGCCCCGGCCGGGGGGATGCCGGCGCCGACGGGCCGGGCGCCGGCGCGGACTCCGCCGCCGACGGGGAAGGGGGCGTTGCGGGCCGCGACACCACCGGGTCGATCCGCTCCCGCGGCTCCGGGCGCGGCTTTGGCTTTTTCTTTCTCTCGGGAGGCTCCTTCCGCCTTGGCGGCCTCTCCTCCTCCTCCTCTTCCTCCTCGGCCGGCTCGGCGCCCCCCACGCTGAACATCCCGACAAACCCCGACCCGGCGCGGCAGATCGCCGCGCCGATGGCGCCGACGGTCCCCATCGCGGATATCCCGGTGAACAGGAGCAGTCCGCTGAGCCAGGTGGCGACCATGAACAGGGTGGCGCCCTGGAACCCGACCGTGTTGTGCAACGCCTTGCCGAGGCTGTAGCCGACGACCCCGCCGGGATGGCCGGGCAGCACGGCCCCGTGGGCGTGGAACCGCAGCGTCTCCAGCGAGGCGCTCGCGACGAGGAACAGCACAAACCCCATCGCCTGGCTGACGTACTCGCTGACGAGCGCGTCGCGCGGCAGCCCCGGCGACCGGTAGAGCAGCACGCACTTCAGCAGGATCAGCGGGACGATGACGAACGCGGAGATCCCCAGGGCGTTGAGCAGCAGGTCCGACAGGTGGGCCCCGATCTGCCCGCCCCAGTTGTCGATCTCGTCGCCCTCGAAGGTGTTGTTGAACGACGGGTCGGCCCCCGAGTGGGTCGACAGGATCATCACCGTGTAGATGGTCACGGCAAGCCCCATGATCAGCGCGACCTCGCGCCGGATCCCCCGCGACGGCGCCGGCTCCGGATCCGGCCTGGGTGCGTCCCGCGCGACCATCACGCCCCGAGCGCCGCGATGCCCGGCAACGTCCCGCACTCGAGGTACTCAAGCATGGCGCCCCCGCCGGTCGAGACGTGCGAGAAGCCGTCCCACAGCCCGAGGCGCCTGATGGCGTCGATGGTGTTGCCGCCCCCGGCGACAGAGTACGCGGTGGACGCGCAGATCGCCTGCGCGAGCGCGCGCGTCCCGTCGGCGAAGGCCTCCCTCTCGAACAGGCCGACGGGGCCGTTCCACAGGATGGCCTCGGCCCGGCCGATCTCGTCGGCGAACGACCGGGCGGATTCGGGACCGATGTCCAGGATCATCTCCGACCCGCCGAGTTTCCCGATCGCGCACACCCGCGCCGGACCGTCGGGGGAGGGCGCGCAGACGCAGTCAACCTGGAGCAGCACCTTGCCGGGATGGGCGTCAAGCATCTTCCGGGCGTCGCCGACCATCCCCCTCTCCAGCAGCGACCCGCCGACATCGGCCCCGCCCGCCGCCAGGAAGGTGTTGGCGATGCCACCCCCGACGAGCACGCGGTCCGCGCGCCCGAGAAGGCTGCGCAGCAGCCCCAGCTT
>CAZZIL010000278.1:0-1866 GCA_964654265.1 uncultured Gammaproteobacteria bacterium
GCTTCCGCAGGGTCTTCCATGCTGGAATCCAATTATACCCCTGCCCGGACGCAGGGCCCAAGCGCAAGCCCGGACGCAAAAAAACGGTTGGGCCGGAAGGGAAAGAGCCGCAGACCGGGCACCCTGGCGGAGGTGGCGGACCACCGCCGCAAGAGTCTGCCGCATCTGCCGAACCGCCGCAACGGTGCGCACGTGGGCAAGCGCAGGGGCCGGGGGAAAGCACCCGGGGCGGACGACCGGGGTGTCGCACGAGACCCGGGAGATCTGTCGGGATGCCCGTCGATGGAGCGGCCAAGGACGGGGATGGAACTCTGCCCGCATCGCGTGCGCAAGCACGCGGCCGATTGCGCGGGCGGGTGTTGCGGGAGCCGGGCGAAATCAGCGGGCGATGGACGGTCGGCGTCCGGCGAGCCGCCGGCGGAAACTCCGGCACAAGCCGAACAGGGGGACACGTCGCCCGCGGGTGCCACGCCACTTGGTGGGGATGGGCACCCGGCGACCGAAGGATCCCCGGAGCCGCCGGAGCTCGACACAGTCGCGCACTGCGGCGACAGCATGCAGGACCGGCTGATCCGCATGCCGTGCCGGCGCCGGTCGCCTCGCCGGTGACTTGATCGACCGTGGGCGACACGACCACCCTGTCGGTGTCGGGACCGGTCCGGGATCCCGCCCAACGGGGAAAACGGCTGACCAGCCGGCTCTGACGCGCAGCGATGCTGTCGCGGGTCCTGCCATCCGGCTGCCATTGCCCGCTGGCAGGCAGGCCCCCGCCAAGCAGGGTCCCGGGCGGGAGCGGCGGTGTATAATCTCGGCGACAGGAGACCGACCATCAGCCACGAGGCGACACGCATGCCACTCCCTTTCCGCGAGGACCACGGCCGGATGACCTGCGCCGCACGGCAACGGTCTTTGGTTGCCTCCGTTGTGGCTTGCCAAGACGCACGGGCGCTCCGGGCGCGAGTGCGGCACACTGGCGCGGTCGCCGCCCTTGCGGTAACGATGTCATTGCTGGTCGGGTGCGGCGGGGGTCGATCAGTCCCGGTCTCCCCGGAACCGCAACCCGCGGCGCGGACAACCGAGTCGGTCCCGGAACCGCAACCCGATACCTGGGAAATCGAGTCGACCTCGGACCCGGTCGTGCGGGCCCACGTGTCCGAACTGGCCATGTCCCCGGTGGAACCCGAGACTGGAAACGGCGCGTCCGATCGGGGCCATTACGCCCTTCCGGGGATCGGCCTGATCCCGCACAGCGACCTGAAGCTGTCGATCCCCGAAATCCGGCGTTCCGTGCTGATCGCCGATCACGCTTTTTCCAATGAGCACCTGCACCTGATGATGGCGGCCGCCTGCGGGGCATACGTGATCGCCTGCGAGGACCCGTTTAAGCTAAGCACGGCGCCTTTCAGAATCCATCAGGACGAGATCTTCGATCCCGACATCGAGCTCCAGGGCTTCGTAAAGGCGAGGAGACTGGGCTCAAAAATCATCTCCAACTCGATTACCCCCTTCCACTCCCAGTATGCGGGCCGACTTTCGGCAAGCTCGCCTCCGCCCTTTGTCGTGGTCCAGTCCGCCGGCAACCAAGGCCTGCCCTCCAGGTTCTCCGCCGTCGCCAGGGGTGTCGGTGTTGATCCCCTGTATCGGTACGATCCGTTCCTGGACACGCTGGTGTTCGCCGCCGATCATGTTCTCGGCACTGTGACTCTCAGCGCCGGCCAGCCGCTAGAGGATGCCGTCCGCCTTGGCCACGAGAGATCAACACGCCATTACCGTGCGTTCCGCAACATCCGGTGGGCGGTCACCAACGACTACGCAATTTACGTCGCGGGCTACACGGTCAGCAGCCGGGGACGGGAAGTGAGACAC
>CAZZIL010000279.1:0-8403 GCA_964654265.1 uncultured Gammaproteobacteria bacterium
TCCTGGGACAGGTGGGCCTCGGCGACTGCGCGGACAAGACGCCGGGGATGCTGTCGGGCGGTGAGCGGCAGCGGGTCGCGATCGCGCGGGCGCTGGCGGGCGGTCCCCGTTGCGTGATCGCGGACGAGCCGACCGGGAACCTTGACCGGGAGAACGCCGAGCGTGTGTTCGGGCTGCTGGTGCGGCTGTGCGAGCAGGACGGCGTCGCGCTGGTCACCGCGACGCACGACAGCCGGCTCGC
This sequence comes from uncultured Gammaproteobacteria bacterium, assembly GCA_964654265.1. Taxonomy (GTDB): domain Bacteria; phylum Pseudomonadota; class Gammaproteobacteria; order Tethybacterales; family CBDBMS01; genus CBDBMS01. The sequence continues at coordinate 242 of CAZZIL010000279.1, forward strand.
CGGGCGGTGCACGCACCGGTTCGAGATCGTCTCGGGCAGCCTGGAGCAGGTCGCGTGAGAGGCGTGCTCTTCGTCTGCCTGGGGAACATCTGCCGCTCGCCGATGGCGGAGGCGGTCTTCCGCCGCAAGGCCGGGCCGGCGGGACTGTCGGACCTGCGCGTCGACTCCGCCGGGACCTACGGCGGGCACGTGGGCGACCCACCGGACGGCAGGGCGGTGTCGGCCGCTTGGGCAAGGGGATACGACATGTCGACGCTGCGCTCCCGCCAGATCCGCCCCGAGGACCTGGATCGCTTCGACCTGATCGTGGTGATGGACAACGACAACCACTCGTCGGTGACCCGGATGGCGCGGCAAGCCGACAGCCGTGTCGCGATCAGGCGAATGATGGAGTACTCCGGGAAGTTCCGGCGGAAGTCCCGGGAGGTGCCGGACCCGTACTTCGGGGGCAGGGCGGGGTTTGAGCGCGCGCTTGACATGATCGAGGACGCGGTGGACGGGCTGATCGCCGAGCTGGGGGCGGGACGATGAGGATCGAGGCAGTGAAGGCTCGGGAGGTGCTGGACTCCCGCGGCAACCCGACGGTCGAGGCCGAGGTGCACGCCGAGGGCGGGGCCATGGGATCGGGGATCACCCCGTCCGGCGCGTCGGTCGGGGCCTTGGAGGCCTTGGAGTTGCGCGACGGCGACGCGGCCCGGTTCCATGGGAAGGGCGTCCTTCGCGCGGTGGCCAACGTCACCGAGATCCTGGGGCGCGAGCTGCGCGGCATGGACGTCGGCGACCAAGAGGCGGTCGACCGCCGGATGATCGAGCTTGACGGCACCCCCAACAAGTCGCGGCTGGGCGCGAACGCGATACTGGCGGTGTCGATCGCGTGCGCCCGCTGCGCGTCCGCCTGCCGGGGGATACCGCTCTACCGGCACCTCTCGGCGGACGGGCCGGGGCCGATGCCGGTGCCGTTCATGAACGTGATCAACGGCGGCGCGCACGCGTCGAACCGCCTCGACATCCAGGAGTTCTTTGTCGTGCCGCACGGCTTCACCCGGTTCTCGGACGCGCTGCGGGCCGGGGTCGAGACCTTCCACACCCTGCGCAAGGCGCTGCTTGACAGGGGGCTCGGGACAACCGTCGGCGACGAGGGCGGGTTTGCCCCGGACCTGGGCGACACCGCCGAGGCGATGGGGCTTCTCGAGGAGGCGATCGCCGGGGCCGGCTACCGGATCGGCGAACAGATCTCGCTTGCGCTCGACTGTGCCGCCACCGAGCTCCGCGGCGGCGAGGACGGGTACGTGTTCCAGCATTCCGGCGAGCGGCTCACCTCGGAGAGGATGGCCGACTTCCTGTGCGACCTGGCGGATCGCCACCCGGCCCTTGTCAGCATAGAGGACGGGATGGCCGAGGACGACTGGGAAGGCTGGCGGCTTCTCACCAAGCGGCTTGGCTCACGGATGGACCTGGTGGGGGACGACGTCTTTGTGACGGACGCCCGCCTGCTCGGCAAGGGGATCGAAACCAAGGCCGCGAACGCGATACTGGTGAAGCCCAACCAAGTCGGGACACTCACCGAGACCGTCGAGATCGTGGGGATCGCGCGAAAGGCCGGGTTTGCCACGATGATCTCCCACCGGTCGGGTGAGACCGAGGACACCCTGGTCGCGGACCTGTCGGTCGCGGTCGGGGCAGGGAAGCTCAAGTGCGGCGCACCGTGCCGGACAGACCGGAACGCGAAGTACAACCGCCTGCTGAGAATTGAGGAGGAGCTGGCCGACCCGGTTCTGGCGCGCCTGAGTAGGCGGGGTGCCCCCGGGCGCTGACGGACCCCGGGGCCCGGGTAATCGTGGGCTTGCGACCGACTTTGGCTTCAACCGGTGACACGCACAGTCCACGGCGTTCCGGACGACAGGCTGGTTGTGATAGGATGGGGCAACCTTCGGGTTGAGGACAGACCGATAAACAGGGGAAGAAAGCGCACTGTGTACCGTCGTCCCGATGGGATGTGGATCAGAAAGAGCCGTGGCTCCGAGAAGGTCACGGGAGTTCACCGGACCCTGTGGGAGGCCATAGAGGCGGTGGAGCGGGACCTGATACCCAAGGGTGGGGGCGAACTGACCATTATCGGAGAGGACGGACGGATCCGCAGCATCGACACCATCGCGCCCTGCCCCGACCCGTTCCCCGTCGCAAGACACGGGCACTGAAGCTCGCACCTTGGGGGTGGACGGTCGCGCTCGTCGATGTGTGCGCTGTCGCGCATCGGTCAGACTTTGGGGCGACTTCGATGGCCCCTGTCGGGACCGTCAGCGACGAGTTCCCGTAGTCATCGGCGCACGGCCGTCCTCGCGGCCGACCCCTTCGGGGACAGCCCGGAAGACCAGAGACTTGAGATAACCCCGAAACTCAAGGGGGTTGTCGGTGTGTTGCGCGCCTACCCGGTGCCGACTCGCACCCTGGTCGTGCCTGTCCGTGAGATGGGAGCACCGCGCGGGTATGACGTGGAGCCGCGCCAGTCTCCGGACATGGTCAAGTTCGTTGTCGTGAGCGGGCTGTTGGCGTGATTGATGGCGAGCTCAGACGATCCCCTCCAAGACGATCACATCCACGGTGCTTCCGGCGTCGAGGTTGGCGGTGTCGGCGCCGAGGACCATCAGCCCGTCGGCGAGTGACATCGACCGGAGGATCCCCGACCCCTGCTCGCCGGTGGAGCGCGCGACAAGCGTCCCGGAGCCGTCCGCCTCCAGCGTGCAACGCTGGTACTCGGCCCGGCCGGGGACCTTCCGCACCGCGGTGGCGGTGCGCGCCCTGATGACTGGGGGATGCCAGTACCCGGTGCGCCCGGCCAAGGTCCACAGCGCGTCCTGAACGATCGTGTGGAAGGTCACCATGACCGACACCGGGTTTCCGGGCAGGCCGAAGAAGAGCGCATCGCCGACCCGCCCGAACGCAAGCGGGCGGCCGGGCTTCATGGCGATCTTCCAGAACAGCACCTGGCCGTTCTTCTCCAGCAGGTCCTTGACATGGTCCGCCTCGCCGACCGACACGCCGCCGCTGGTGATGATCGCGTCGGCGCCCCGTGCCTGGTCCATGGCGTCCTGCAACGCCGCGGGATCGTCCTTGACGATCCCCAGGTCGATCGGGACGAACCCCATCCGCCGGATCATCCCGGACAGCACGTACCGGTTGCTGTCGAAGATCTGCCCGGGGCCGACCGGGTCCCCGATCGACCGCAGCTCGTCCCCGGTGGAGAAGAACGCGATGCGCGGCCTGCGCACCACCCGGACCTCGCCGATGCCGAGCGAGGCGACCAGACCGATCTCGGCCGGGCGCATCCACTTCCCGGAAGGGACGGCGACCTCCCCGGCCCTCAGGTCCTCGCCGGGAAACCTCAGGTTCTGCCCGGCCTTGGCCCCGTCGCCGCGGAGGGTGATCCGGTCCCCAGCCACACCCAGGACGTTCTCCTTCGGGATCACGGCGTCATGCCCGTCGGGGACGACCGCCCCGGTCATGATCCGCACGCACCCTCCCGGGACCGTGTCACCCCCGAAGGGCGCTCCGGCCATCGCGGTCCCGAGGATCTCCAGGGAGTTCTCCCGGTCGGGGACGATGTCCGCGACGCGAAAGGAGTAGCCGTCCATCGCCGAGTTGCGGTGGCCCGGGACATCGATCGGGGACACGACCTCCCGGGCGCAGATCCTCCCGAGCGCATCGCGGACGGGGACGGTCTCCCAGTCGGTGATCCCTCTGACTTGGCTGGCGATCTTCGCCTTGGCCTGATCGATCGAAAGGAAGGTGTCCTGTCCCATGCGCGTCCCGTTTGTGGCGATGGCGCTGAGTATGCCACAGGGCCGGACCCTCCCGGGAGGCAACGCCCAGGGCGGAGGGAACCCGCTGTTGCCGCTGCGATGCCGGGCATCCGGCGGGATCCTTCGGAGGCGAGGCCATGCATCCTGTCCGCGCACGCGCGCCTGCCGCCGGGCAGGTATACTCTCGTTATCGCCTCACCCGGGGAATCGCATGGACAAGGAACGCTACGAGAAAGGCCTGTCGCGCAGGAAGGCGACGCTTGGCGAGGACTACGTGAAGGCGTCCCTGGAGCGTGCGGACGACTTCACCCGCCCCTTCCAGGAGATGATCACGGAGTGGGCGTGGGGGTTCGGTTGGGGCGACGACGCGATCGACCCGAAGACGCGCAGCCTGATGAACCTAGCGATGATCGGGGCGCTCGGCCGCATGGACGAGTGGGAGCTCCACTGCCGGGGCGCGCTCACGAACGGGGTGACCAAGGAGCAGATCCGCGCCGCGATACACGTCGTCGCGATCTACAGCGGGGTGCCGTCGGGTCTCGAGTGCTTCCGTGTCGCCCGGAAGGTGTTCCAGGAGGTCGGGGAGGGCTGACCGCCCGGCCGGCCCGTCAGTTGAGGCTGCCGGTCGCCGCGCCGAACGCCTCCACCATGGTGTGGGCGTTGTGGCGCATCATCTCGACGTAGGTGGGGGCCGGGCCGTCCTTCGCTGACAGGGCATCCGAGTACAGGTTGCCTCCCACCCCCATCCCGGTCTCGCGGCCGATCTGCTCAATGGCCCGCTCGTCGGAGACGTTCTCGACAAACAGCGCGTGGGCGTCCAGCCGCCGCACCTGCTCGGCGATCTTCGCGAACCGCTTCGCCGACGGCTCCGAGTGGGTGTCGGTCCCGCTGATCGCGACGAACTCGATCCCGTACTCCGTGCCGAAGTGGCCGAAGGCGTCGTGCGGGACCACCGCCCTTCTTTTGTCCTCGGGGATGCGGGCGACCTGCTCGCGGATGTGCCGGTCCAGCGTACCCAGCTCGGAGAGGTAGCGCACGGCCCGCTCCCGGTAGAACGCGCAGTTGTGCCGGTCCACCTGGCACAGTCCGTCGGAGATGCCGAGCACAAGGCGCATCGCGCTCGGGACGCTTTGCCAGACGTGCGGGTCGGTCCCCGAGTGGGAGTGCCTGTGCCGGCGCCCGTGCCCGTGTTCGTCGTCCTCCATGTGGTCACGCCCGCGCCCATGCCCATGCTCGTGGTCGTCGTCCTCCATGTGCCCGCGTCCGTGCCCGTGCTCATGGTCGTCGTCCCCCATGTGGTCGAGCATGCGGCCGATCATGCGACCGAGGCCGTGCCCGTGGTCGTCGTCCTCCATGTGGTCGCGTTCGCCACGTCGATGCTCGTGGTCGTCATCTTCCATGTGCCCGCGCTCGTGCCCGTGCCCATGCCCATGGTCGTCGTCCCCCATGTGGTCGAACCCGTGTCCGTGTCCGTGCCCGCGCTTGTGCCTGCGTTTGTGCCCGTGCCGGCGCATGCGGTCACCGTCCCCCCGGCCGGCCAGGACGAAGATCCGCTCGGGATGGTCGACAGTGCCCGCCACCCGGCGAAGCCACGGCTCGAAGCCGAGCCCGTTGACAAACACCGCGTCCGCGTCGTTGATCGCCGTCATGTCCCCGGGCGAGGGGGTGAACGCGTGCGCGTCCGCGTCCCGGCCGACCAGGGTGGTGACCGACACGGCCGTTCCGCCGACGTTGGTCACGAGGTCCGCCAGGATGCTGAACGAGGCCACGACGCGCACTGGCTGCTGGTTGCCCGCCGTGGCCGGCGGCCCGGCGACGATTCCGAGCGCCAAGGCGAGGAGGGAGGCGAGCGCTTTTTTCATGGGGATGGTCTCCGTGGTTGTGGTGTGTGGGTCCGGGTCAGCCGGCAAGGTGTTGCTGTGTCCGGCGCCAGGGGAGGACCAGCCCCTGTTGCCCGAAGAGGACCGACAGGAGGTAGAAGCACCCTAGCGTGAGCACGATGGTGGCGCCGGACGGGAGGTCGGTGTGGTACGACGCCAGAAGCCCGGCGTAGCAGCCGGCGACGGCGATGACGATTGACAGGCCGATGATCCGGGAGATCTCGTTGGCCCACAGGCGGGCGCTCGCCGCCGGGAGGATCATGACCCCGATGGTCATCATGGTGCCGAGGGACTGGAGCCCGGCCACCAGGTTGGCGACCACAAGCATGAGGAACACCTGGTGGACATAGGGGCTTGCGCGGCTCACCGTGCGAAGGAAGGCCGGGTCGACGCACTCCAGCACCAGGGCGCGGTACACCACGGCCAGGATGGCCAGGGTGGCCGTGGTGACCGTCGCGGTGAGAAGGATGGAGACGTCGTTGATCGCAAGCACGCTCCCGAACAGGACGTGGAGGAGGTCGACGCCGCTGCCCTTGGCCGAGATGATGAGCACGCCGGCGGCGAGCGAGACCAGGTGGACCGCGGCCAGTGAGGCGTCCTCCTTGAGCACTGTCTTGCGGGCAAGCACACCCGAGAGTGACGCGACCAGGAGCCCGGTGACCAGGCCGCCGAGCGCCATGGCGGTCACCGACAGCCCGGCGACCAGGAAGGCGACCGCCACGCCCGGGAGCATCGCGTGCGCGATCGCCTCCCCGGTGAGGCTCATCCGCCTCAGCAGCAGGAAGACGCCGATGGGGGCCGTCCCGATCGCGGTCGCGATCACGCCGACCAGCGCCCGGCGCATGAAGCCGAACTCGACGAACGGGTCGACAAGCAGGGCAAGCGCGAGCTCCATGGCGCTCAGCGCGGGCACACCGAGGCGTGCTCGTCGAACGCCTCGTTGCGCACGTTTGCCTTGGAGAGGGCCGGGCCGAGCGTTGTCGCGGTCGGCCCGAACGCGACCAGCTCGCGCGCGAGCACCATGGTCTCCGGGAAGTGCTCCGCGACCAGCGCCAGGTTGTGCATGCTCGCGAGGATGGTCCGCCCCTCGCCGTGCCAGCCGAGGATGATCTCAAGCAGCCGCCCGGCCACGTCCGGGTCGACCTCGCTGAGCGGCTCGTCGAGCAGGAACAGCCGGGCGTCCTGAAGCAGCAACCTCGCGAACAGCGCGCGCTGGAACTGCCCGCCCGACAGGGTGCCGATCTGCCGGCGCTCGAACCCGGCCAGTCCCACCGCGTCGATGGCCCTTGCGACTTGCGGGGCGCACGCGCCCATGTCGCCGAGCATGCCGAGCCGGCCCCAGAGCCCGAAGGCGACCAGCTCCCGCACCGTGATCGGGAAGGAGCGGTCGACCTCCGACAGCTGGGGCAGGTAGCCGATCTCGTGGCGTGCGTAGCCGTTCAGGGCGATCCGCCCGCCGATCGGCCGCAGGCTTCCGACGATCCCCTTGAGGAGTGTGCTCTTGCCGGCGCCGTTCGGGCCGACGACTGCGACCATCCGCCCCTTGCGCACGGTCGCGCTGACATGGTGGACCGCCGGGTGGCGGTTGTAGCCGAGCGTCAGGTCGACCAGCTCGACCGCGGTCTCCGCCGTCCCCGCGGCGCCGTTCAGCCGATCGCCCACAGGACCCCGACCCAGAGCGCGGCGGCCAGCACGGAGAGGACCGCGAGGCGCTGCCGCGCGCCAGCGAGCACAAGGGAGGCGCGCACGCCGCGGCGCTCGCCGCGTGGCGTGGCGACCGTTCCCGGTTTGGGAAGCCCCGCCTCCGCGCGCGTGTCAGGCACGGTCCTCCTCCTGCTCGGCGCACCGGGCGCAGATGCCATGGATCTCGATGGTGGAGCGTCCCCGGACCTTCAGCGACGCCATGTCCGCGAGCGTGCGCATCATCCCCGCGAGTCTCCGGTGTGACAGCTCCGACACGTCGCCGCACCCGTCGCAGATGGCGAAGGCGACGTCCTCCTGGTGGGCGGGCTGGTCGCACGCGATGAAGGAGTTGATCGACTCCAGCCGGTGGACCTGGCCGGAGTGCACCAGCTGCTCCAGCGCCCGGTAGACCGTGGACGGCGCGCTGATCCCGTGGGGGCGGAGCGCCCCGATCACCTCGTAGGCGGTCATCGGCTCCCCGGCCTTGCGGAGCGCCTCAAGCACCAGTCGGTTGTTCTGCCTGCGCATGCCTCGTCCCTTTTGCGATATTATAACATACCATTCGCGCGTCGGCGCGCGGATTCGCGCCCGCGGCGCGTTCCGGGTAGAATGGGGCCATGCGCGGCTGGCGGACGGAGACATGGGAGCGGCTTCTGGTCGTGGGCGCCATCACCGCCCTGGGCGGCCTGTTGCACACGATCCTGCTTGAGGAGAAGGGCATTCCCCGGGTGGTGCGCCTCCAGGCGGAGATCGAGGCGCAGGTCCGCGAGAACGAGCAGACCAAGGTGGACAACGGCTT
>CAZZIL010000280.1:0-6496 GCA_964654265.1 uncultured Gammaproteobacteria bacterium
TCCGACATCGCGCCCGGCCGCAAGACCGACCCCGGCGAATCGTTCGACTGGGAACGCCTCTTCAGCCAGATAGGAGACCGACATGACGCAAGAGCCTGATCCCCCGATCCGCGTGGTCCCGCTCACAGGCGGGACCCCGGAGCACTGCGCGATCGTCCTGCACGGGCTCGGCGCCGACGGACACGACCTCGCGCCGCTCGCGCGGCAGCTGCCAGCCGCGAAGGCGTTCTCGTTCGTCTTCCCCCACGCGCCGTTCCGGCCGATCACCGTCAACGGCGGCGTGACCATGCGCGGCTGGTACGACATCACCGGGGTCGACCTGCGCGCCCGCGAGGACGCCGACGGGATCGCCGAGTCCGAGCGCGCCGTCCGGGAAGTCATCCAGGACGAGATCGGCCGCGGGACCGCGCCCGGCAACATCTTCCTCGCCGGGTTCTCGCAAGGGGGCGCGCTCGCGCTGCACACCGGCCTGCGGTTCCCGGAGCGGCTCGCCGGGATCGCCTGCCTCTCCGGGTACGTCCCGCTCGCCGGGAGACTCAAGGACGAGATGGCCCCGCAGGCGGGCGGGATCCCGGTGTTCATGGCGCACGGCACCCGCGACCCGATCGTCCCGGTCGAGGCGGCGCACGCCTCCCGCGACCTGCTGGCCGAGCTCGGCGTCGACGCCGAGTACCGCGAGTACCCGATCGACCACACGATCTCCCTAGAGGAGGGGGAGGCGCTCAACGGCTGGATTGGCCGGGTGTGCGCCGCGGCCGACCAGAGCTGACCCCGTGCCAAAGGTCGCCGTCGTCCCCGCGGCCGGGCACGGCACCCGGCTGCTCCCGATCACCCGGGTGGTCCCGAAGGAGCTGCTGCCGCTCGGGACCCGGCCCGTGATCCACCACGTCGTCCAGGAAGGGATCGCCGCCGGGATCCGCGAGTTCGTGTTTGTCACGCGGCCGGGGGACCGCCGCATCCTCGACTATCTTGAGGGACAAGACGACCTTGGGACGCCGGGCGAGACCGTCTTCCGTGTCGCGGAACAGCCGGAGCCCAAGGGACTGGGCGACGCGGTGCTACGCGCACGCGCCCGGGTCGACGGGCGCCCGTTCACCGTCATGCTCCCTGACATGCTCATCCGGCCGATGGGACAGGGGCTGCCGAGCATGCTCGACGCGACGCGCGACGAGAACGCCGTCATGCTCAGCCAGGTCGCTCCGGAGCAGGTGCGCGACTACGGGATCGCCAGGCTCGACAAATCCGGGGACAGGATCCTCGACCTGGTCGAGAAGCCCGCGCCTGACGAGGCGCCCTCCCGCATGGCGGTCCAAGGAAGGTACGCGTTCACCGCGGAACTGTTCCCGCTCCTGGAGAACCTGCCGCCCGGGAAAGGGGAAGAGGTCCAGCTGACCGACGCGATCCGGCTGCTTGCCGAACAGGCCGTTGTCAGGGCGTTTCCGCTCCAAGACGCGCACGTGCTCGACTGCGGCAACCCGGTCGGGTACATCCGGGCGTTCACGGAGCTGGCCGGCGAGGCGCCTACCGGTCAATCACCACCCAATCTTCCTTGAACCCGATCCGGTCGAGCAACTCCTGCTTGGTCAGCGCCGGCGGCCGCCGGACCGAGAAGACCCGCGCCGATTCCGGCACATCGTGGATGACGGTCAGCTGCGAGCCGTGCCTCTGCCAAGTGAAGCGATGCGTCCCATTCCGGTCGTAACCCTCCAAGTTCTTCTGCCGGTTCACCTTCCACTCGAACTCGTCGGCCGGAAGGTGGTCCATCCTCCTCTCGAACAGGCAGAACCTCAGCGCGTCCATGTCGCGGACGAAGACCAGCAACCGCAAGTCGTCGAAGTCCTCCAGCGCGTGCCCGATCCGGGTGTTCAGGATGCTGATCACGGCCTCCCCGGTGGCCTGCGGGTCCTTGAGCGGCTCCTCGATGCCCATCGAGTAGCCCGGGTTGTTGCGTCCGGAGATCAGCCGCACCCGCCTGGTTCCAAAGGTTGACTCCTTCGCCTTCACCGTCTTGACCGACCAGGCGCAGTTCTCCCAGCTGACGTCCGCAACGCCGACCGGGCTGTCGTGGTCCACGGCCGCGGGATGGACCGCCTCCGCGAACATCGCGCTGAACGTGCCGCCGGTGATGTCCTTGTCCCCGGTCGCCAACCGGTGGACGATCGATGCCCCGAGCGAGCGGATGAGGCTGTCAGGCGGCTTCCCGAGCTCCCACAGCCTTTGCCTTCGGGCGGGTGGCCGCCTTACCTTTGGGGGCTTCTTTTGCGGCATTGACGATCTCCTCCACAACGGCGCGAATCATCGGCACAGGCACCGCGTTGCCGGCCTGCTTGCGTGTCTGTGAGCCGGTGCAGACGATCCGGAACCTGTCCGGGAAGCCCTGCAGGCGCAGACACTCGCGCGGCGTCAGGCGGCGCACCCCGTCGACCAGCAGGTAGTTGTGCGACGCGCCCGCGCGAAGGGCGCAGGAGTACGAGTGGCTGGAGATGTTCCCGCCCTTGTTCTCGTGCCAGACCATCGGCCGCCGCTCCGCCTGGTGCGCCCGCTGGCGCTTCCGCCTGATGCGCTCGCTGACGAAGTGCGCGGGGTCGGGGTCCGGCTCAAGCACTGCCTCCAGCGGCCTCATCGGCACCCGGCGCGACGGCCACGCAAAGCGGCGCATCAGCCCATCCCTGAGCGCGACGATGAGGATCCGCTCCCGCTTCTGCGGAAGCCCGAAGTCGCGGGCGTCGAGGATTCTCCAGTCGGTGTCGTAGCCCAGCTCTTCCAGCGCGCGAAGCGCCTCCCCCAGCGCGGCACCCCGCTGGATCGTCGCGAACTGCCGGACATTCTCCAGCAACAGCGCACGCGGCCGCTTGCGCGCGGCGATGCGCACGATCTCGTGGAACAGCGTCCCCCTCCCCTTCTCGTCACGCAGGCCCTGCCGGCTGCCGATGATCGAGAACGGCTGGCACGGAAACCCCGCGCAGAGCAGGTCGTGGTCGGGGACCGACCCCGCCCGCACCTGAAGGATGTCGCCCTCCGGCGCCAGCCCGAAGTTCTCGCGGTAGGACCGCGCCGCCTCCCGGTCGATCTCGCAGGCCCAGACGCAACGCAGTCCCTTGCCGGTGGCGGCCAAGTGGAATCCCCCGATCCCGCAGAACAGGTCGACGAACGTGGCGAGTCGCGTGCCCATGCCTTCGACTATTCTACCGGGCGTTGCGCCCGGGACGCGCCGTCGCGGAGTCCGGATGCGCGCTCAGGGACGTTTCCCGCGCCGCAGACGACCGTTGATCCGCTCGACCACATCGGGCAAGTCCGCCACCCCGTCGACCACGATATGGGCGCCCGCCTCGTCCAATGCCTCCCTTGCCCTCGCACGTCCGGCCTCCAGGTCCGCTGCCGACATCGCCCTCTTCTGCCTAAGGGAGTCGACCCCGACCAGGCTGCTGTGCGCGGACACGCCCACCGTCCAGCATCCGGCGGCGAGTCCCTCGCCGATCCCGGCGGCGGTGTCGTCGACCTTCACCACCGCGCCAATCGGGGAGGCATCCATGCGCTCCAAGGCCCGGTAGAGCATGAACGGCCTCGGGCGCGTCCCGTTCGCGACGTCGTCCCCGGCGACCGCGCAGTCCGGGACAAAGCCCTGTTCCTCCACCAACGGAAGTAGCGCGTCCACCGTCTCCCGGTCGAAGCCGGTGGTCACGCCAATCGCGATTCCCCTCTCCCTCAGCCGCCGACAGGCATCCCTGACGCCGGGCAGAAGCGTTGCGTGGTCGCCCAGAAGGGCGAGCAGTTCGGCCTTGAACTCCCGATGGACGGTCTCGGCGTCCTCGTCCTCCGGCAAGGCGCCGTGCTGCTTGCGCCAGGAGTCGCGCACCTCGTCCGTCCCGAGAAGACTCCTGACATGCAGGTCCTTCCGCAGGCCCATGTCCCGGCGCGCCTGCCCCATCGTGATCGCGACCCCGTGCAGGGAAAACGCCCGCACGAGCGCCCGCGCGGGCGCGATCGCGTAGGCGTCGACCAGCGTCCCGCTCCAGTCAAGGACTGCGCAACGCACCTCCGTCGCGACCCCCGGCGGCATGTCAGTCCTCGCCCTCCGGGTCCCGCTCCTCGCGGTTCCCGATCCGCTCCTCCCGCCGGGCCGGGCGATCGTTCGACCGGACGTAGAGCAGGAACTTCCCGGTGATCGCCGCCGTCGCGACCATGGAGAAGAAGTTGAGGAGCTTGGCGAACAGCAGTCCCAGGACCGACGCGTCCCCGCCGGTCAGCCCGCCCAGCGTGATCTGGTAGAGGGAAAGGGCCAGCATCATCGTGAACGAGAACCCCATGTACATGAGCAGCAACTTGAGGACGTTGCCCCTCATGATCCGCCAAGACTCCCGGAACGGCCGCGGCTCCCCGACCGCGCACAGCGCCGGGGCCAGGTCCAGCCTGAGCGCGACAAACACCGTGAACAACATCCCGGCGATGCCGACCATGACCCGCGCCGGGTCCGGCGCGGGCGGCGGCCCGTCGAGCCCCGCCGGCTCCCCGCCGACGATGAAGAGCCGCATGAAGAGCATCGCGAGTCCGGTGCACAGCACCCCGTACACGACAAGCACCTGGATGTAGCGCCAGACCCGCCGGTTCGCGAAGCCGAGCAGGTACGGGGCCAGCGGCCTTTGCGCCTCGATCACGTGGCGCTGGACCATCATCTGCAGCGGCGCCAGCACGATCAGGCCCATCAGGTTCGTGAGCAGCACCAGGAACACGGACGCGCCGCTGGCGTGGGGCACCGGCCTCTCCAGGCCGGGACCGGGGCTTGGGCTTGGGTCGGGACCCGGGGTGTCCGGGACGCCGGTTGGCGGCACGTCCCCCTGAAGCATCGCGAACAGCCCGAACCTCCCCTCGGTCAGGTAGTCGAAGAGGAAGAAGTAGGCGATCATCGGCAGTCCCCACAGGAACCACATCTTCAGGTTGGTGATCGCGTAGCCGAGGGCCCCCAAGAGCACCTCGCCCGTGAGACCCGCGCGCCGCTCCTTGCCGGGGGCCCGTCCGGGGTCCATCAGCCCGGCCCGAGTCGCGAGGCGATCAGTTGCTCGGCGGCCCGCAGCGCCTGGTCGATGCGGTCGGCCTTCCGCCCGCCGGCCTGGGCCAGCTCGGGGCGCCCGCCGCCGCGCCCGCCGACCTCGGCCGCCGCGGCGCCCACGATGTCGCGCGCGTCGACCCTGCCGGCGAGCGACTTGCCCACGGAGGCGGCCAGGGAGGCGACCCCGTCCCCGGAGCTGGCCAGGAGCGTCACGATGTCGTCCCCGGCCTGGCTGGCGCGCTCGGCCATGGCGCGCAGCTCCTTGGGTCCCACCCCGGGGACCGACGCGGCGACGACACGGGCCGGCCCCACCCGTCGCGCGGCGCCGACGAGCTCGCCGATCCGGTCCTGAAGCCCCCGCGCCCCGATGTCCTCCAGCCTCTTCTCCAGCCCCTGCACCGTCTCCAGGAGCTGCGCGACCCTGGCGCCCAGCCGCTCCGCCGGGACCTTCGCCTGCTCGGCGATCGACCACAGCCTGCGCTCGGTCTCCTGCACGGCGTCGACCGCGGCCGGGCCGCTCACCGCCTCGATGCGGCGCACCCCCGCGGCGATCGACGCCTCCGAGCGCAGCTTGAACAGGCCGATGTCGCCGGTGCGCGCCACGTGCGTGCCGCCGCACAGCTCCACGGAGAACGGGCTCATCGACACCACGCGCACCCGGTCGCCGTACTTCTCGCCGAACAGCGCCATCGCGCCCGCGTCGATCGCGTCGCGGTACGCCATCTCCCGGGTCTCGACCTCATGATTGCCGCGGACGTGGTCGTTGACCAGCCGCTCGACACGCGCCAGCTCCTCGCGGGTCACCGGGGAGTGGTGCGAGAAGTCGAAGCGCAGGTGGTCCGGCGCCACCAGCGACCCGCGCTGCTCGACGTGGGTCCCCAGCACCTCGCGAAGCGCCGCGTGCACCAGGTGGGTCGCGGAGTGGTTCGACGCCGTCAGCCCGCGCCGCGCCCGGTCGACCCGGCAGGTCACCCGGTCCCCGCGCTTGAGAGTCCCCCTCCCGACCGAGAGCGCCGACGCCGAGACGTCCGCGCGCACCTTCACCGTGTCCGAGACGGCCGCCGCCCCGTTGGGACCCTCGACGGACCCGGCGTCGCCGACCTGGCCGCCGGCGCGCGCGTAGAACGGCGTGGGGTGGAGCACCGCGAGGGCGTCCTTCCCCTCCGGCACGTGATCCGCCGCCTTGCCATCGACGAACAGCGCGACAATCTCCGCCTCTCCCTCCAGCCCCGCGTGCCCGACGAACTCGGTCGCGGACCCGCCGTAGTCGACCGTCGCGTCGGCGGCGAACGCGGACGCCGCCCGCGAGCGGGCGCGCTGCTCCGCCATCAGCTCGTCGAAGCGCCCCATGTCGACGTCGCGCCCGCGGCCGCGCGCGATGTCGCCGGTCAGGTCCGGCGGAAACCCGTAGGTGTCGTAGAGCTCGAACGCGACCGCGCCGTCGACGGT
>CAZZIL010000281.1:0-3415 GCA_964654265.1 uncultured Gammaproteobacteria bacterium
TGCGAGGGCTGCGGCCCGCTCGCGCGCGGGAGGCCTTGCCGCGGGCGCATCGGCGCAACCTGCCACGGCGCGATCCCATCGAGACAGCGGCCCTGCCATCGGCAACGCCCCGCCACCCGGAACACGACCGGGGTGGGGACGTGCTTCGCCCGCTCCAGACGTGCATGCGGGTCCTGGTCTGCCGCGGCAGATGCTGACACTCCGGGCGGGACACCTCCGGCCGACTGCCGCCAACGCGGACGGGATGCGTCACCCGCCACTGTGAGGCACGACCACTGCGCGGGCATTCGCGAGGGAAGCGCCGCACCCTCGCCTGTGGTCGCGGCCGTGCCCAGCGACCCAATCACAGTGCGGCTTCGGCCCGGGTTGCCCGCCAGTTCGCTGCCGTGGCGAGGCACATGGTGATGGGCCCGACGCGTCTCTTCTGCCAAGGTCCGAGTACCGCTCTCACCCGCGGCGAATGGCTCCGCCCCCGGTCTTCGGGTCGATGCCAGCGGCGCGCGCGTTGCCCGCGGGTGGCCGCCCCGGCGACCGACGAGAGCGCCCGGGATCTGACAGGCACCGCTCCCTTCCACGTCTCGCGTGACACTGACACCACCCGACACGTCAGCGTGACAGTGGCACCTTCCTGAGGCTGAGCGTGACCGGTGGACGGCAGGCCGTCGTCCGACAACGTGGTCCGCAAAACCGACAGGACGCCTCCCTCATCCGCGTCTGTCGGGGTTGCGATCGAGGTCGCCGGGACGACTGCCGGCAGGATGTCGGCCACCTCGGTCAGCCAGCCTCGTCCTTGCGCGGCCGCGTTGCCCACGACCCCGTGCAACGACTTGTCGTCGGACGTCCCCACCGCCATCGATGAGGGGTGACCGCCACGGTCCCTCGCAACCGCAGGCCAAGACGCGGCGACCGGGCCAACCGTGCCAGTGGCAGACAGGGAAGCACCCGGGGGGCGGACAGCGGACACGTTGGCGAGGCGGCGCATCGTCCACTGGCGCGAACATGTCGGCAGTGCCGGCACTCTTGGCGGGCCTGACTGTCAGAGGCGCCCGCGGATTTCGACACCCCGTCGATGACGATACCTCACCGAGCCCCCACCGCACCTCGTGCCGCATCGACGATGCAGGGCCAGCTGTCGCGGACGCGGTCCCCGTCACGAGAGGGACGGCATCGGCCGTGAGCGATTGTCGCCTTGGCCCGTCTTCTCCCGGCACTCGACAGGCATGCCCGGATTCCCACCCGGGTGCGCCATCGCCGGGGTCGGTTACCCGGGCGTGCGGCACCGCACGGAAGTCGGGGCGATCGTCGGCACTCAACCGGGGTCTCGCCCGACACGCCGGCTGACACGGCCGCGGCGCGTGACCGCGGAACCCGAAGGGCATCACGGTAAGCGGCAACGCATTCGCTTGGTCGAAGCGGGCATCCCGGACTCTGGCGGCGTTCTCCCCGCACACCAGCCAACCGAAGGGGAGAGCGACCCTGGCGAGCGACACTCTCCCCCTGACGGGGATCGGCGTTGGCAAGGGCAAGCGTGGCGCGGCCGTGCCCGCCTCGACAATAGATTCGGCGCCGCGTCCCCAAGCGATAGGAGGGCGTGGCAACCCTCCTCGGGCCGCGGCCGAGGGCAGGGCGCCGCGGCCGGTCCGCGCGGACATCTCCGGCGACCACGGAAACCGGGTGTGCGGCCCAGTCGCGAGATGCGCCCGGCGTTCGCCGCGCAATCTCCTTGACGCGGACGCCCGCCGAGCCGCCGGACCGCGAGGTGGCGTGGCCGGGGATCGGGGAACCTTTGTCCGCCGGGACCGGCGGCGCCACCGACAAGGTGACCGCATCCCGTCCACGCCTGCCGGGACCACCTCCGAGGTTGCCGGGACGCCGGCGGCAGGATGCCGGCCACACCGAGTCACTGCCGCCACCCTTGCATCAATCGCGTTGTCCTCGGTCCCGACAACGACTTTCCGGCAGGCGCTCCCGCGTTGTCATCGGCGGGAGATCGACAGAATTCTCGTGTCGGGCGAATCGCCCGGCGACACGATAAGCATGCCGACCGGGCCAGTGGCGGACCAGGTCGCACCCGCCCCGACAGTGACCGGCCGGGCATGCACCCGTCGGCCGGCAATCGCAACGCCGCCGGCAACCGTCCCCGTCCATCGCCCGGATCCTGCGCGCCGCCGCTGTCGAGACCGCGGTGACCATGTGGGCACCCGACGAAAGGATCGCGCCGGTCCGACCAGAGACCGACACAGCGACAGTCTCGCCCGCATTGCCGATGGGCGCCGCCAACATGGTGACGGGACATCGCCGGTTCCGCGCCGATGGTGGCCAAGACAGACAGGGGGGAAGTCTCGCGACCGATGTCCTCGGTCGGATTGGTCGCCGAGGCGCACCCGGTCAGCGCCGCCGACGTCGGCATCGCAACAGGTGCCCGACCCAACCGCGACCGCGTTCCGCATGCGAAGCCGGGCCCTGTCGCCGTGGCCGGAGCACCGATGTCCACGGCGAAGGTGTGGCGGGGATCGATGCAACCCGGGACATTCCGCCCGGCCCGGACTTGGTCTCCCCGCGGCCGCGGAGACCGTTACAAAACGCCCCGCTCCCGGAACCGGCGGATCCCCGTTACCATGTAACCGGACCCGTGCCATCCCGCGCCGAGCCTGGATCCCGGCACCCAGTGCCACGGTGAGGATCCCCGCGACGTGATGGACACAGTGGCCCGCCACTTCGGGTGCCTGCCGGTTCCCCGGACCCGCTCCACCGCCACGCGCAGGCGCCGACGCACACATCGCGGCGCACACCGTTTCGGCAGCGGCCTTCTTGCCGGCTGTCGCGTCTCGGGCCGTGAGTGACCGGAACAGCGGACATTCCCTTGCCTGTTGTTTTTTCCCACAAGGGTGACGAACCTCGGGTCGGCCACGCCGCCGCGGCCGCCGCCCTTCCGCGTTGGCGACAGCGGGCTCGCCGGGTGGACGTGGGACAGGGGCGCGACGGCCCGTGACTTGCGCGAATCGCCCGCGGGGGTAGCGCAAGCGGGGCCTTTCGCGCACCCCGCGGACGAGGCACGCCATCACGAGTGTGGCCGTGCGCCTCGGTTACGGCATCGGCACCGTGCGGCACCCATGCTCGCACCGGGGGGAGTGCCTGCGGCAGGCCCCGCCGGTCGGCGCGATGGGCACGCCGCCAAGCTGAGGGGAAAGGGAGGATCCGACACCGCATGTCGCCTGACGAAGGGCGGCATGTCGGTGGACACGCGGGCCGTCGCGGCAGTATCGCACCCGGCAGGGATCCGCCGCCTGCCTCACCGCGCCCTGCCGGGGCCGAGTCCGCGGCAACGGCCGACCACCGGGAGTGATGTCCGCGGGGGCGGGTCCATGACTTGTCCTGCTCGACGGGTCGGGCCCCATCCGCGGGCGCCCCAGAC
>CAZZIL010000282.1:0-7483 GCA_964654265.1 uncultured Gammaproteobacteria bacterium
GTGAGGGTTCCCTTTGCCGAGCTTGATCCCGACGGGGCGGTCGGGTTCTATTGGGAGCAGGGGGAAGTCTTCGCCAGCACCGTCTTCGAGGGAGAGGGGAGGTTTTCCTACTACACGAGCTTCCGTGACGATTCCGGGAAAGTGACCAAGCTCTACGACGAGGACTGCGCGGCCAATGCCCCGTGGCCGGACGCTCTCTTGCGGGTTGTGAGAAGGCTTGGCTGAGCCCGCCGCCAGGAGGCCGTGATGAGAACGTGCAAGGGCATCGAGAGAGAGCACGAAAATGACGAATCAAGTGCGTCCAGCACAGAAAGCGCCTTCCAAAAGGCGAATGCGCAAGCCGGTCGGTGTCCGGCGGGTCCCCTGGGCCCGTCACGGCGGGGGAGACGCTGATTCGGTGGTCTTGCCCTCCCAGGTCAAGGACAGCGAGATTGCCCCGGGCTCACTTGTCGGGACCGAGAAGGGAGGGTGCCCGCCATTCGGAAGGATCATGAGACCAGGCGGGAACCGGACCTGAGAAAGCGGGAGATTGCCAGGGCGCGCGAGGTGGCGGTTTCGGGCATTCGGGTGGCGGTTGCGGAGTGTCGGCGCATTCACGACATCAGCCTTGGGGGCATGGAGGCATTTCACATATACGACTCGGCCAGGCCAAAAAGACAGCGGCCGTGCCAGCCCAGTCTGCGTGTCCCCGCCAAGGCAGGCATCGCGCTCGGCGGTGCCGGGGCAACTGGCGGCAGGCGGAGTCGCGACCGTCCCGGACAGAAACCCCATCATCTCCAGACTCCCCGGGAAGACCCGGAAGACGACAGCCCTTCGGCAACGTTCCCGTCCGGGAGGTGGGGACAGTCCTTCATGCCCTCCGGAGGAGGGTGACGACCAAGACGATCCCGACTGGCCGCCGCCGCTGCAGCCCCGCGCAACCCCACGCACCA
This sequence comes from uncultured Gammaproteobacteria bacterium, assembly GCA_964654265.1. Classification (GTDB taxonomy): domain Bacteria; phylum Pseudomonadota; class Gammaproteobacteria; order Tethybacterales; family CBDBMS01; genus CBDBMS01. The sequence continues at coordinate 933 of CAZZIL010000282.1, forward strand.
CACCCCGCCCGGCGCAACACGTCCTGGTAGCTCGTCGGGCTGCTGGCGTGTGTGGGGGATGTTTCCCGGGGTGGCGGGGCAGGCGCGGACGATCCGTGGTTGACGCGAACCACCGCACCCGGCCTTGACAGGGGCTGGCGTTGTGCTATACTGCCGACCACTCAGGGACGCGGCATGGAGGCGACATGGAGAGCACAGAGATAGTCCAGTGGGTCGTTGACGGCGACACGTTCGAGACGCAGGGCATCAGAGCGCCCATTCGACTGGAGGGCGTTGACGCGCCAGAAGTCCAAGACTACCTCGGCCGGGAAGCGCGGGCGCACCTCATCCAGCTGATGGAGGACAGGAGGGTGCTCGTTGACCTCGTGGGTTACGACAATGACGGTCGGCGGCTTGCCTGGGTCAAGTGCAACGGTCAGTCGGTGAACCGTGAGATGAACAAGTACCTCGCCGCCGCGCGTGGCGGCTCATAGGGTTCACCCGTCCCTGCCCGCTCTGTCGTCCCTTCGACTTGCATGGTCGAATTGGCGCGGACCAACAGTTCGCTTGGCAGTCGGTGCCGTCCGGCACAGGGTGTCCCTCGGCCAATCGTGGGGCAACGTGGAGCGCAGGGGTCTGCGGAGACCCACCCCTTCAGGCTGGGCGATGGCGTTGCCCATCCTACGCTAGGCATTCCCCACCCCGTGCGCCGGCACCGATCCCATGGTACTCCGCCGTGGCAGATTTTCACCGGAGCGTTCCCGCAGGACTGAAATGCTTGACCTGAAAAGGGACGAGATTGAGGGACTGAGTCCGGCGCAAGCCGAGGAGCTGGTCGCACAGCTGTGCGTGGCCGAGATCGAAGAGAGGGGCGGGTCACCCGAGATGGTCCGGCACGGGAGTCACACCAACGCGCCCGACGAGGGTGTCGACATCGAGATAGATGCCGGGCGACGTAGCCATGTTGGCGGTTTCATCCCGCGTCCCTGGACGAGAATCCAGGTGAAGTCGGGAAAGAAAAAACGCGAGATAACGTGTGCATTGACGAACGATGAGGGATTGCTTCCCCGGGTTCAGGAGATCGTCTCCGGCGGGGGATGTTTCATGGTTGTCAGCCTTGGGATCGACATGACCCCGACAGAAATTCGCCACATCGAGGCGGAAATGAGGCAGGCCGTCTCCCGCCCCGATGATCGGGACGCGGTGAGATTGCTAGGGAAAACTGAAATCACCGATTGGGTAAACGCCCACGATTCCGTGAATCTTTGGGTCAGGAAAGAGCTCGGCCGCGAACGGTACGGGTGGAGAAAGTTTGGCAAATGGTCAATCAACGGGGGCAACGTCCCAGACACGCTGATCACCGACCCGGGAGTGCGAATTGCCTTCGCGCCGCACCTTGACCGCGACTTTGGAATCGAGGCGGGCATCACCAAGCTACGCGACCTCGTGCGCAAATCCAACAGGCCTGTCCGGGTACTGGGGCACGCCGGCATCGGGAAGACACGGATTGTCCAGGCCCTGTTTGAGGGTCACCCCGTGCCGGGCGCACTTGCCCAATCCGATGTGGTTTACGGGGATTGCAGGATAGACCTGCGTCCATCCCCCAGTGCGATGTTGGAGATCCTGGCGGCCGCGAAAAAGGAGAAGCTTCTCGTGCTCGACAACTGTTCGTTCAAGGCGCACGGCGCTCTGTCAAGGCTGGCCAGGGGCGAGAACTGCCGTGTTCGCCTGATAACAATCGAGTTCGATGTCAGCGACGACACTCCCGAACAAACCGATGTTGTCCGGATTCGGGCCAGGGACACTCAGGCGGCAAACACGCTGTTGGGGCAACGGTTCCCGAAAATTGGGCCGGCGAATGCCAGGCGCATTGCCGAATTCGCCGCGGGGAATGCGCGCGTCGCCCTTGTCTTGGCGGAAAATGTCGGGAGGGGCGAGAACATTGCGATGCTTACCGACCGTGACCTTTTTGACAGGCTCTTTGCGCAACGCAGTGGCGAGGACGCCGACTTGCGTGCCGGGGCCGAGGCGCTGTCGCTGGTCTATACGTTTTCCAACGACCCGGGTGGCGACTCCTCGGACCTTTCAGTGCTCGGCGGCCTGGTCGGCCAAACAGCGGCGAAGATGTACCGGCACGTGCAGACCTTGGCGAAAAGGCAGCTGGCCGAGGGCAGCGGCCACCGATGGACAGTTCTTCCCCAGGCGATAGCAAACAAACTTGCCCGTGACGCACTCTCCCACACACCTCCGGAACGCATCGCGGACGTATTCAACCCCACAACCCTGCCGGATCTGTTCCTGCCATTCGCGCAACGCATGAGCTACCAACACGGCAACGACACGGCGGTGGCGATCGCAAAGTCCTGGCTGTCGGACGGCGCCATTCTTTCGAGCCTGGGCACACTGACCCCCGAGAATGCGGTGGTCATACGCTATGCCGCGGCACTGGTGCCGGACTTGGTCTTGGAGAAAATCGAGGAGTGGGTGACGGAAGGGCACCACGTGGAAGTCGATCACGAGGTCGCACGCCGAGTAGCGGAGGCCCTGATGGCAATCGCGCTGGACAAGAACCTGTTCGAGCGGTGTGTTTGTGTCTTGGCCGTCCTAGCGAGACGAGAGGACGAGCAGCAAACGTTCTCGGCCGTGCACGACTATCCGTTCGTGCTGTTCTCCTTTCGCTTTCGGTGGATTCCGGTGAGAATCGAGCAGCGCTTCGACATAATCTGCAAGCACTTGCGGAGTTCTGTCCCCGCCGACGGGGACGACGGGGCCGACATGCTTACCCAGGCGTTCCTGAACTCGTCGCTGTCCCTCTACCTTCCCGAGTATGGCGCAAGGCCCCACATCCAGGACAACTCGCCGGAAAGGGACATGGACGAGGCCGAGTGGTGTGTGAGGCACCTTGAGTTGATTTCCGGCTCGGTTCTCAAACTCCCGCCCCGCGCAATCGACCTGATCAAGCAAGTGCTTGCCTCGGCGTTTGGGAAGCTTTGGGACAAAGAGGAGGTGCGTGGCGCGCTCTTGAGAGCGATGGAGGACCTGGGTGCCACCGGCCTCTGGGTCGATGGCTGGATTGCCGTGTTGCAAGCGCGCTGGCGTCGGCTGACCGATGACCGGACCGGCGGTGCGGGACATCCCCTGCCGGCCTCACTTGTGGAGAAACTGAGGCCCGCCGATCCCGCCGATCGCGTCTACACGGGCATCCTAGGCCTGCCTCCCTCGACTCTCTTCGACAGTCATCTCTGGCGGGCGCCGACACCTGACGCGTCGGAAGAAAGAATGGACTTGAGCGCAAGGCTTGCGCTTGGACTCGGGAGACGCACGGCAGGGATGAGTCCCGCTGACCGACGGAAGATCCTCTCCGGCCTGGTCGAAAAACAAAACGAGCACATCTATCTCTTTGGGCGCGGGGTTGCGCAGCGGCACGACGACCTGATCTCGCTGTGGAAGGAGCTGACCGACGCGCTTGATCTGGCGACCGACGAGCCGATTCGGTTCCCGGACATGTACCTCGGAACGATTGACGTGGCAAAAGGGCTCGGCGCCGACCTTGTCCAGCAAATCCTGGACGACGCGGTCGCCCATCCAAAGTTGCGGGGGGTGTTTGTGCGACTTCAGCAGCGTGTCGACCTGGACAGTCGCGCCATTGAGAGACTGGAGGCCTGCCTGAACGACCCCGCCACCGACATCACCGATTACGGGATCATCGCGTGGGTGGAGCCGTTCACCGACATCCCGGAAGAGACGCTCGTCCGGCTGTTGCGCCAAATCGCGACAAGGCCGCACGGGCCATGGACCGTCGCGAGAGGCCTGGGAGCCCGTTTCATGACTCAGCCCCCGCTTCCAGCCGGGCCATCCGTTGTCCGCCTGGGGATGCAGATCGCCAAGCAGGCGGTTGAGGACTCCCGGGACACACGGGACATACCAGGCTCTTTTGTGCTGGATCTGTGTGAGGTGATCGAGGCCTGCTCGGAGCACGAGATTTCGCGACCCGACCTTCCCCATGTGCTGGAGGCGCTGATCCTAGGGTTTCGGGCACTATTCAGCGCACGCGAGAGGGTGTCTGACGTGATTCGCATGCTGACAAGGAAAATCCCGCACGAGGCCCTCGACATTTTGCTTGCACACCCAGAGGACACCGGCACTGCCAAGCAGTTTCTTGTGACATCGCGGAACTATGAGCGCAGCGCCCTCGACCATGTCGAGACCGATAAGCTGGTGGCGTGGGCGAACCTCGGTGACCGCGAGGCACGCCTGCGGCTGATTGCCCGCGTCATATGGCCGGTCGAGGTCTTCGGTGACGACAAGGAGCTGCAGCTGACCCAAGTGGCAACGGAGCTGATGAGACGTGCCCAAGACCCGAGGGAGATCGCGTTGGAGTTCGCGCGGTCCCTGTCTGCATCATCGGCACATGAGGACAGTGAGACTGCCCTCTCCAAAAGGATCGCGGCCTTTGAGCGGATCGCGGAGCAACCAGATTCGCCCTTCCGCGAGGCGGCGGAGGCGGCGATTGCGTTCCTGCGCGACTTTGCGGGGCGGCGGTCGCAAGAACAGCGGAACTGGCAAACCAAGCCCGCGCAGTCGTTCGAGTGGACTTAGCGGCACACGGAGCCTGCGGGACTTCCTTCCGGGAGGAGGTCCGGTCCGTGCGTGCCCGGGATGCCGCCCGCGACCACGGCGTGGACGCGGTTGCGCGGAGGTGACGCCATGCGACCCACCGCGCCTGTCGTTGTTTGCGGGTGCCGATGGGTTCGACACTGGCGGGGAGGAGTCTCACGGGTGTGCGCGGCAAGCCCGTGGCACGGCCGCCTCGGTGACACGTCGCCACGTTGATCGGCAGGTCTCGGTGGTCCGTCGGTTGATGGTGAGGTGGCCAGACGGTCTGGATGCGGTCCGGAGCAGAGGTCCAGCTCGGGACTGCCGTGTCGGTCGCCGATTCTGGTGAGCGGTGTTGTGGGCGACAGACCTGAGGCATCGCCCGCGTCACGCCCGGCTGGCCACGGCAGCGAATCCGGGGACCCGACGCGCGCTGGCCTGACCAGGCGGACATCGCGTTGCTGGTGCCGGCAACGCCGGGGGCAATCGGGGACGACCGGCGGCAGGCGGAGTCGCGACCGTCGAGACCCACCCTGGCGAATCCCCCCGACCGTCCCGGACAGAGACCCCATCATCTCCCGACTCCCTGGAAAGACCGGGAAGACGACAGCCCTGCAACAGCGTCCCCGCCGGGGAGTGCGGCGACGGTCCTTCACGCCTTCCGGGGGAAGGCGACGACCAGGGCCGACCGCGACCGGGATCTTGGCTGGCCGTGCACGACCGTTCCGCGCCCTTGGCGGGTGATGTCGCCCCGGGACGGTCCCGGGGATCCGTGGCTGGCCCCCGGCATCGTCCTCCCCGCATGCTCCGAAGGGCGGCATCCGATTCGGCTCACCGCCTGCCGCAGAGAGACTGTCGAGGATGTCTCCACCGGCCCGCCGGGACCGCACTGGCGGGCCGGGGTGTTGAGCACGGCCCCGTCCCCTTGCGAGGATCGCAATGCCGATGTCGCCTCCCCTGATCCCGGGGACCAGCCCCGACCCGGCGCGGCTGGTTGGTGACGACCGATGGCGCCGCCACCCCCGCCCGGACGGTCCCGGTGACGTGCCTCCCTCCGGATCACCCGGCCGAGACCGAAGACCGCCACACGGGGCGGGACAATCCCTCCCTCCCGCGAATGGCCGATCGACCGACCAGCCGGCCGGGGGCGCTGGCAGGTTGCCGGCCGACGGCCCGCTTCGCGGGCGGCGAGCTGGCGGCAGCCTGGTGCGGGAATTTGCAGGGGCGGGCCTGAGGTGTCGCTTCCCTGTGTCGTTGCCTTCGTGGCCGACACGTGGGATCCCGGAGACTCGTGCCCGGGACCGGGCAGGCGACCCCGAGCTCGCACACGACCGCTCCCGCGCCGCCCCGGCAGGCGGAGGCACGAGATCCTCGGCATGCGACGGGCGATGTCAGTCCGGGTCGCGGGACCCGGGAGAGCGTGGCCCCTGAGGTCGTCGGCGACGACGGAGAGGGCCGCCGGCCGAGGTCACCGAGGGCATGCGCCGGGTGCCGCCCTGGTGCCCCGGAGTGGGTGAGCTCGCGTGCGCCGTCAGCTCACGCGCCAGAGATGAGGTGCGTCCCGGTTCCTTCGGTGACAGCCTTGATCCAGCAGAGACCAGCAAGGGCGACACCGCCAGTCCGCCGGGCTACGCAGACGGGCAGAGGTGTCCCGCGGGTGCAGGACGCGCCCTCTCGCCGCGGCGTCGCCGGTCCGGTGGACGGCACACCCGAGTCGTGCCCGGTCAAGGGCACGGTCCTTCGGCCGTGACTGTCGCGGGCGTTGGCGGCATCGCGCTGCCCGGGACTGACCTGGAGGGGTTTCGCCCTCTCCGTGCCTCCTCGCGGGCGGTCGGCTCGGCCTCCGAGGGTGCCGTGGGGATGACCCATCCCGGGTGGGAGGGTCGACGAGTGCCCCGGACCGCAAGGGAACACCCGAAGAGCGCGACCAGGAACAGCGTCCGCGTGCGACGGTCGGTCGCCGAGGGTCCGCGCCC
>CAZZIL010000283.1:0-8482 GCA_964654265.1 uncultured Gammaproteobacteria bacterium
GTCGCGCTCTCCGCCGCGATCTCGTCCCAGAACTTCCGCGCCTCCGCCTCGACCGTCGCCCACTGCTCGTCCGGGATCGACGTCAGGCGCATCTTCGTCCCGTCGACACGCAGCTTCGCCTCGCCGCCCCAGTACCAGTGCTGACGGTAGTAGTGCGAGCTGTCCATGCACAGCCGGAACAGCTCCTTCAGGTGGTCCGGCAGGCTGTTCCAGCTGTCGACGTTCGCGAAGTACGACCCGCACCACGCACCCGAGATGTTGTTCGTCAGGAAGTAGTCCGTGACGTCCGCCCACCCGACCGTGTAGTCCTCCGTGATCCCCGACCACGCAATCCCGTCGAGCTCGCCGGTCTGCACCGCCACCTCGATGTCCTCCCACGGCAGCGACACCGGGACCACGCCGAAGCGGCTCAGGAACCGCCCCGCCGTCGGGAACGTGAACACCTTCTTGCCCCTCAGGTCGTCCAGGCTCCGGATCGGGTCCTTGGTCGCGAAATGGCACGGGTCCCACGCCCCGGCCGAGAGCCACTTGACCCCGACCTTGTCGTACTCCTGCTCCCAGATCTCCGCCAGGCCCCACTGGTTGAACAGCACCGGCACGTCGAGGCTGTAGCGGCACGCGAACGGGAAGTACCCGCCGAACACCGACACCTCCGTCGGCGACGCGATCGAGTCGTCGTCCGACTGCACCGCGTCGATGGTCCCGCCCTGCAGCGCGCGGAACAGCTCGCCCGTCGGCACCAGCTGGTCCGCGAAGAACAGCTCGATCTCCATCTCGCCGTTCGCCACCCGGTTGAACGCGTCGATCGACGGCTTGATCACGTGCTCCGCCAGCGCCGGGCCGGCGTACGTCTGCAGCCGCCACTTGATCGCCGCCCGCGCCGTGTGGATCGCCGGCGCCGCCAGCGCGCCCGCGGCGGCCCCGGCCGCGCCCGCGCGCTTCAGAAAGTCCCTTCTTGTCCCCATGTCTTCTCCTCTCCTTGGGTTGGTTGTTCGTTGTCCCTCGGCCGGCAAGCCCCCGGCGTCACTTCCCGTACACGTGCCCCGGCAGCCACAGCGCGATCTGAGGGAAGACCGTCACCAGGATCAGCGCCACCAGCATCACGCCCACGAACGGGATGATCGACCGGTAGATGTCGCCCAGCCCGATCTCGGGGGGCGCCATCGCCTTCATCAGGAAGAGATTGTAGCCGAAAGGAGGCGTCATGTACGCGATCTGGCACGTGATCGTGTAGAGGACGCCGTACCAGATGAGGTCGAAGCCGAGCTGCCCGACCAGCGGGACGTACAGCGGCGCGACGATCACGAGCATGGCGGTGTCGTCGAGGAAGGCCCCGAGCAGCAGGTAGGAGACCTGCATGAGGATGATGATCTGCCAGGGGCTGAGGCCGAGGTTGCCGACGAAGAACGCCTCGACGGCCTTGACGGCGCCGAGCCCGTCGAAGACGGCGCCGAAGCTGAGGGCGGCGAGGATGATCCACATGAACATGCAGCTGATCGCCAGCGTCTGCCGGATCACGGTCTCGAACACCGCGCGGGTCAGCCGGCGCTTGATGGCCGCCGCGACCGTCGCGGTGAGCGCGCCGATCGCCGAGCTCTCGACCAGGCTGGTCCAGCCGTTGACAAACGGCACCATCATCGTGGCGAAGATGGCGACCGGCAGCAGCCCGGCGCGCAGCAGCCCCAGCTTCTCGCGCAACGGGATGGTCGCGCGCTCCTCCCTGGGGAGCGCCGGCCCCAGGTGCGGCTGCAGCCGGCACCGGATCGCGATGTACGCGATGAACAGCCCGGCCATCATCAGCCCGGGGAGCACGCCGGCGAGCCACAGCTGCCCGACCGGCTGGCGCGCGATCATCGCGTAGAGCACCAGCACCACCGACGGCGGCACCAGGATGCCGAGCGAGGAGCCGGCCTGGATCACCCCGGTCATCATCACCTTGTCGTAACCGCGACGCAGCAGCTCCGGCAACGCGATCGTCGCGCCGATCGCCATCCCCGCGACCGACAGCCCGTTCATCGCGGAGATCAGCACCATCAGGCAGATGGTCCCGATGGCGAGCCCGCCGTTGACCGGACCCATCCACACGTGGAACATCCGGTAGAGGTCGTCCGCGATCCGCGTCTCCGAGATCATGTAGCCCATGTAGATGAACATCGGCAGCGTCAGCAGGGGATACCACTTCATCACCTTCATCGCCGCCGAGAACGGGATCTCCTGGCCGCCCGTGCCCCACAGCGCCAGCGCCGCCGCGCTCGCCACAAACCCGATCGCGCCGAACACGTGCTGCCCGGTGAGCAGCATCAGCATCATCGACGCGAACATCAGGCCCGCGATCAGCTCGTAGGACACCGCTAGATCTCCTCGCCGCGCAGGTGCGCGACGTTGCGGATCAGGATCGACACCGTCTGCAGCAGCATCAGCAGGATCGCGACGCACATCACCACCTTGACCGGCGCCATGTACGGCCGCCACGCCGAGTAGCTGCGCTCGCCGTACTCGATCGCGTAGGCCGTGCTTGAGATCCCGCCGTAGAGCAGCACCCCCAGGAAGAACAGCAGGAACAGCAGCGTCACGCAGTCCACCCACGCCTTCGTCCGCGGGCGCCAGCCGCCGTAGAGCAGGTCCATGCGCACGTGCGTCCCCAGCTGCAGCGAGTAGGGCCCGCCCAGGAGGTAGTACCCCACCATCAGGAACTGCGCGACCTCCAGCGTCCACAGCGACGGCACGAAGAACGCCTTCGAGACCGACGACCACAGCAGCACCGCGATCATCAGGAAGAACCCGTACATCGCCGCGCGCCCGACCCGGCGGTTCGCGGCGTCGACCCAGCGGACGTAGGCCTTGAGCGGCTCAGGCACGGCCGGCGCCCCCCTCACCGACGGGACGACCCGGCCCCGCGCGACAGGCTGCCGCCCCCCGCGACCCGCGACCGGGACGCGATCTGATTCCCCCGAACGGCAAAGACGACTCCCCTTGGCTCTCCCGCGGAAATTATACCCGTGCCCGGACTTGCGCGGCGGCGGGGGTCCGCCGTATAATGGGCGCAAGGGGAAGAGAGCAATGGGACGGACCCTTCGCATCGTTGCCGCGACGGCCTTGGCGCTTGCGCTGGCCGCGCCGTGGGGCGCCCGCGCCCAGGTGGTCGGCCTGGGCGCCTTCGACCTCCCCGAGTGGTTCAAGGTCAGCTTCCTGGAGATCGAGGACGACGCGCGGGAGGCGGCCGACGCCGGGCGCCACCTGATGATGTTCTTCCACCTGGAGAACTGCCCGTACTGCAAGCGCATGCTCGACGACTCGTTCACGGACGGGTCCCCCGAGGCCGGGTTCATCGCGCGCCACTTCGACGTGGTCGCCCTCGACGTCGAGGGCGACCTCGAGGTGACCGTCGGCGACCGGACCGTCACCGAGGAGGAGTACTCCCGCGAGATCGGCGTGCAGTACACGCCGACGATCGTCTTCTACGAGCCCGACGGCACGCCGATCATCAAGGTGGTCGGCTACCGCGCGCCCGAGGCGTTCGCCCACGTGCTCGACTTCGTGCGGGAGAAGGCCTACGCCGACGGGCGCTACCTCGACTTCACCGACTACGTCGCGGTGCGCGAGAGGCAGGTCTGGGACCTGCCGGACCACCCGCGCTTCGCGGACACGGACGACCTCGCCAAGGTCGGCAAGCCCCTGATGGTCGTGATCGAGGACCCCGCCTGCCACGAGTGCAGGGAGCTCCACTCCCGGCTGCTGCCGCAGGAGGACGTCCAGGAGCACCTCGACGGGCTCGTCGTCGTCCGCATCGACTCGCGCTCGGAGCGCGCTCTGGTGACCCCCGCCGGGAAGTCCACCACCGAGGCCGGGTTCGCCCGCGACCTCGGGATACACTACCGCCCCGGCATCGTGTTCTACGACGGCGCCGAGGAGATCTTCCGCGTCACCGGGGCGCTCAACCCCTACCACTTCCGCGAGGCGGTGCGCTACGTCGCCGGGCTCCACCACCGCCGCCACGGCACCTGGGGGTCCTACCTCGGCGAGCGACGCCGCCAGATCATCGCCGACGGCGGGGTTGTCGACTACACCTTCACCGACTGACCGCCGCCTCAGGGGACGGCGAGCCCCGACACCTCCAGCATGAAGCGCACCGCCGCGGCGATCTCGTCGTCGCCGGCGTCGGCCGGGGCGCCGCCGCGCGGCGGCATCGCGTTCTTGCCGGCGAGCACCGCGGAGACCAGCCCGTCGAAGCCGGCGGCCGACAGCCGCGCCGACCACTCGTCGGCGCCGAGCAGCGGGGCGCCGCCCACCCCGTTCGCGTGGCACACCGCGCACGACCGGTCGTAGAGCGCGTTTTGCCCGGAGACGTCGGCGGGCGCGACGGCCGCCATCGCCGCCCCCGCGCCGTCACCCTCCCCGGTCAGGTGGCCCAGCGGGGTCACCCCGCGGATCGCCTCGATCAGGCGGATCCCCTCCGCGTCAACGCACGACGTCATGCACGCCACGTTCGACACGTCCGGGCGCGGGTCCTCGAAGAACCCCCCCGCGTTCGGCATCTCCACCGCCGGCAGCGACCCGGCGTCGGCCAAGAACCCCTCCCCGACGATGTCGTTGAGCAGCAGCACGTAGGCGACGACGGCATAGGTCTCGTCGTCGCTCATCGACTGCGGCGCGTTGTACGGCATGGCGCGGCGCACGTAGTCGAACAGCGTGGGCGCGTATGGCCAGTAGCTGCCGACGGTCTTCTCCGGGCGCTGGTCCCCCTGGTGCGTGAGCGTGTCCTCGCCGCCGGTGAGCGCGGGCCAGCGCCCCTCGCCCTCGCCGAAGCTGCCGTGGCAGGAGGCGCACTTCTCCTCGTAGACCGCCTCGCCGGCGTCGGTGTCGCCGCTCCCCGGCGGCAGCCCGGCGCCGTCGAAGCGCACGTCGATGTCCCAGGGGGCGATCTCGCCGGGGGCGAGCGGCCGGCCGAGGCCGTGGCGCCCGCCGGCGCGCTGCCAGGGGCTGTGCTCCTTGACCTCGATGACGAGCGACTCGGGGACGGACCCGCCCTCGACGCCGACCTGCGTCGGCCGGGGGTCCTGCGCCGACGCGGAGAGCGCGAGCGCGAGCGCCGCCGACGCGGCCGGGAGGACGGCCCGCCTCACCCGACCTGGACGTTGCTGACGGCGCCGTCGGCGTCGAGCCGCCAAGTGTGGATCGAGTTCTTGTGGTAGATCGACTCCACGCCGCGCGCCGCGCGCAGCTGCGACAGCGTCGGCTGCACGTAGCCGGTCTCGTCGATGGCGCGCGACTGCAGCAGCTTCGGGGCGCCGTCCCACTCGTAGGGCAGGCCGAACTGCGTCAGCGCCTTCGGCAGCACCAGCCCCTTGAGCCGCGCCGGGCGCCAGTTGACGCCGCCGTCGTCGGAGACGTCGACGCGGCGGATGCGGCCGCGCCCGGACCACGCCAGGCCGCGGATCTCGTGGCGCCCGGCGCCGGGCGCCTTCCAGTCGATCTCCGGGCACGGGTTCGTGATCACCGAGTTCGCCTCCTGCACCCAGCTGAAGCGGCGCGCGCGCCCGTCCGGCATCAGGTCCGTGTACTTCGACGTCTCCTCGCGGTGGTGCCAGGGGGCGTCGCCCACCTTCAGCCGGCGCAGCCACTTGACCGACGTGTTGCCCTCCCACCCCGGGTTGAGCAGCCGCAGCGGATACCCCTGCTCCGGGCGCAGCATCTCGCCGTTCTGCCCGTAGACCACCAGCGCGTCGTCCAGCGCCTTCTCCATCGGGATCGACCGCGTCATCGCCGCGCCGTCGGCCCCCTCGGCAAGCACCCAGCCGGCGCCGGGCCGCACGCCCGCCTCCTCCAGCAGCACCCCGAGCGGGACCCCCGTCCACTCGCAGCACGACACCATCCCGTGCGTGAACTGGCACGCCTCCATCTGCGCGCCGCGCCACTCCATCCCGCCGTTCGCCGGGCACTCCAGGAAACGCACCACCGACACCGACGGGAACCGCACCAAGTCGTCCATCGAGAACACCAGCGGGCGGTCGACCATGCCGTGCACCGCCAGCCGGTGCCGGCCCGGGTCGATCTCCGGCACCCCCGCGTGGTAGCGCTCGAACATCACACCGCTCGGCGTGATGATCCCCTTGAGCTCGTGGATCGGCGTGAAGCTCACCGACGACACCGTGTCCGCCGTCAGCCACGGGACGTTGCGCCGCACCACGTGCGACTCCGCCGGCGACGGCGAGCCGTACGGGGCGCTCGCGACCCCGCGCCCCAACGTGCGCGTCCACGGCGGGACCTCCAGCCCGGCGCCGCCCGACGCCGCGGCCGCCGACCCCAAGGCCGCCGAGCCCGCCACCGCGAACCCGCGCGCCAGGAAGTCGCGCCGCGCGCGCGAGTCCAGCCGCGACGCCGCCTCCGCCGCGCGCAGCTTGATCGGCATCCGCCGCCCCGTCCGGTCCATCGCGTCACCTCCCGCCAAGAGCACCACCCCCGGATTATGCCACCTTATGCCCGGAAAAAATTACGTTAGTCCGCGGCGCGATTAGCCGGGACTGTGCTACAATGCGCGCGATGGAGGAGAGACGACCGATGCACCGTGACGTTCCTGCCGCCGGTCGCGCCCGCTCAGTCGGGGCCGCGCTGGCACTTTCCCTGGGGCTGTGCCTCGGCCCGGCCGCGCCGGCGCTCGCCGGCGACATCGAGGCCGGCAAGAAGCTGGCGCTGACGCGCGGCGCCGGCAACTGCATCGCCTGCCACGCCATCGCCGGCGGGGAGGCGCCCGGCAACATGGGCCCGCCGCTGTCCAACATCCAGGACCGGTTCCCGAACCGCGCGGACCTGCGCTCGCGGCTGTGGGACCCGACCATGACCAACCCGATCTCGGCGATGCCGCCGTTCGGCAAGCACGGCATCCTGACGGACAAGCAGCTCGACGACCTGGTCGCGTTCCTCTACACGCTGTGACCGGCGAGGACGGGACGGACCACACCCAACCAACCAAAGAGAGGGAAAAGCCATGAGACGGAGAACGCTTCTCGCAAGGATGTGCGCGCTGCCGCTGATCCCGGCGGCGCTCGGCCTGCTTGGGCGCGTCGCGCACGCGGCGTGGCCGGAAAAGGCCTTCAAGGCCGACGCCCAGAGCGTCGCGCTCAACGGGCTGTTCGGCACCGACAGCTACGCCGACGACGGGACGGTGTCGTTCAAGGCGCCCGAGATCGCCGAGAACGGCGCGGTGGTGCCGCTCACCATCGACAGCAGCGTGCCGGCGGCCGCCGTGGCGGTGATTGTCGAGAAGAACCCGCTGCCGCTCGCGTTCCACATGGAGTTGGGCGGCGCGGCGGTGACGCCGGTGTCGTCGCGCATCAAGATGCGCGAGTCGTCGAACATCCTCGCGGTGGTGCAGGACGCCGACGGCAAGCTGCACGGCACCGTCAAGGAGGTCAAGGTCACGATCGGCGGCTGCGGCGGCTGACCGCAACGGAGGGAACGCGACATGAAGGCGAAGGCGAAAGTCAAGGGCGAGGTGGTCGAGATCAAGGTGCTCGCGAAGCACCCGATGGAGACCGGGCTGCGAAAGGACAAGGAGGGCAAGGTCGTCCCGGCGAACTACATCGAGCAGCTGACGGCGAGCGTCGGCGGCGAGCGGGTGTTTGTGGCGAACCTGGGCCCGGGGGTGTCGAAGAACCCGTACGTCAAGTTCTCCTACAAGGGGGGCAGCGGCGACGTGGTCGACCTGCGCTGGACGGACAACGCGCAGAAGAGCGAGTCCGTCCAGGTCGCGGTCAAGTAGGGGGCCGCAATGCGCAAGGGCGCACCCTGGAAGGCCGCCGCCTGGTCGGCGGCCGCACTGGCGATGCTGGCGACCGGCTCGGCGATCTCGCTGGCGGCGACGGACCCGGAGGCGGACCGGCTGGCGTTCGTCAACTACTTCAAGAACCGTTTTCCGCAGGTCCCGTTCGAGGACTACGCGAACGGGGTGTACGCGATCGACCCGCAGGCGCGCGCGCAGTGGGACGACATCGAGGAGTTCCCGCCGTACGAGGAGGCGATCGAGCTCGGCCAGGACCTGTTCGAGACCCCGTTCGCCAACGGCAAGTCGTACGCGGACTGCTTCGAGAACGGCGGGATCGGCGTCCGGCAGAACTACCCGATGTTCGACACGGAGAAGAGCGAGGTGGTCACGCTGGAGCTCGCGATCAACCGCTGCCGGGAGGCGCACGGCGAGGAGCCGCTGAAGTGGGAGCGCGGCGACATCGCGCACCTGTCGGCGTACATGGCGTACACCTCGCGCGGCAACCCGATGGACGTCAAGATCCCGAACGGCGCGGCGCTGGAGGCCTACGAGGCCGGGAAGAAGTTCTACTACGCGAAGAAGGGCTACCTGAACAACTCGTGCGCGACGTGCCACGTGCAGGGGGCCGGCCTGCGGGTGCGCACCGAGATCCTCCACCCGGCGCTCGGCGAGATCACCAACTGGCCGACGTTCCGGCTCAAGTGGGACCACATCGCGACG